>JAUWJM010000167.1 GCA_030607715.1 Candidatus Aerophobota bacterium | reverse complement strand
GCGTAACCTCACCAACACAACTGCCGTCATCTTTAAATAAGGCCGTTTTTAGCGAAGTTGTGCCGATATCAATACCTAATAAATAAGACAATTCTCTTGCCCCTAAATTGTTATTTTGGACAGAATTTCACTTTCCTTTATATTCATTAGTGTAAATTCGTGGCTAAATAATTACTTATTCCCTCTAAACTTTTATAGTTATAGTTCGTTGAGCTACTTTTATTAATGTCAAATGTTGAGACCTGACCCCTTGCGTTTAGCTATCTTTAAACTTTCCCTGCATACCTGTAAAGTTTTATCCACATCTTCCTGAGTATGGGCTAAAGACAAAAACCAACAGTGATTAGGATGAAAAAGAATACCCCTTTTAGTTGTTTCTGAAAAGAAAGCTGTCTTTAATCCTTCTCTCACCCTTTTATCTTTATCTATAAATTTAATTAGAGGGAGAGGAGGAACACCTATAACCTCAGCTTCTACACTTTCTTCATGAATTATTCCAGAAAGACCCTGCATTAATTTTTCTCCTATCGCCCACATATATTGAACCCCATTTTCTTCTTTTAACTCCTGAATAGTAGCCAGTGCTGCCACCATAGGAAAGGAATTTATAAAAAAGGTAGCTGAAAGCCTGGTTTTGCTAGCTACCTGCATTATTTCTCTTTTACCTACTACCGCAGAGATGGGATAACCATTAGCCATAGCTTTACTTATAGCAGTTAAATCTGGAATAACTCCAAAGTATTCCTGGGCTCCTCCTATAGCTATCCTGAATCCAGTTCTTATCTCATCGTATATTAAAACTGCTCCAAATTTATGAGTAAGCTCTTTTACACCTTCTAAAAAACCTTCTTTTGGTAAACCTTCTTTAACCTCGTAGGATTGCATAATGACACAGGCTACCTTACCTTTATTTTGTTTTAGCACTTTCTCTAAAGAATCCAGGTCATTATAAGTAAAGGTAAGCACATCCTTTATTATACCCTGAGGGACTCCTATTACTTCTCGATCCGTTCCTGCTCCTCCATAACACCAATCATGCCAACCATGATATCCCCAGCGAATAATTTTATCTTTCCCAGTGTATACTCTGGCAATACGCACAGCAGCACTGGTAGCATCTGAACCTCCGGTTAAGAATTTTACCATTTCTGCGCAGGGAATAATTCTAATAAGCTCTTTAGCCAACTCATTTTGCACAGGATGACTCATTGTAAAACAAAAACCTTGCTTTAGATTTTTACGAACAGCTTCATCTACTCGATGATTAGCATGCCCTAAAATTATAGGTCCAAAAGACATCACCCAGTCTATATATTCATTACCATCTACATCCCATACATGACAACCTTTTCCCTTCTCCATATAAATAGGGTATTTACCCGGAATAAATTTTCGGGGATGCCTGGCAGAGTTAACTCCACCGGGAATTATTTTTTCCGCCTCTTCAAATAACTGTTTTGATTTCCTATACCTATCATTCATCATATTCTCCCTCAATCATTATCTCTTTGTGTTCACTGAGATCTGTTTAAATTTACAACACCATAGAATAATCCCGCTTCTCCTTATCTTTACATTCAGTTTTGTTTTAGAACGACTTCTCTTAAAACTTCAATCACACCAGCAGCATCATTTTCTTTTTGTAGAGAGTATATTTTTTCCTCATCAAACTTTTCTATAATCTCTATGAAGGTCTTTAAATTCTTAATACTTTGCGTTATAGCTGCTAAACTCTCTTCTCTATAAGGAAAAATATCAAGACTATACCATCCTCCATAATTTACCTTTTTTAACCAATAAATAAGTTCAATCGTCTCCCACAGATGAACACTACCAACAATTAAATCATCATCCCAGGAACCAAAATTATCATTAAAGTGGATGTGGAAAAGACGATTATACTTATTAAGTAAAACAGCAGATTCAGCTGGATTTTCATAAGCCATCAAAGCGTGTCCTACATCAAGTAAGACTCCTATATTCTTCAAACCAATACTATTTACAATACTAAGGACTTTGCCCACCGTTCCAAACTGGATATGCACTCGCGGTTCTTTACTTTTATATTCAATGCAAACCTTAACATCTTCTCGATACTTTCCAATTTCTTCAATAGCACTAATAGCATTTTCCCAGTAAATTTGATAGTCTACCTGCATAGGATAATCAAATCCATCCTGTCCAGGCCATAAGCTAATTTGTTTAGTTCCTAATACAGCGGCAGCATCCATGCCCCTCTTTGCCAGATCAATAGCTTCTCGTCTAACTTTCTCATCTCTTGAGGAGAGTGTACCGTATTTCCACTTTTTATCTCCAAATAGATCGATTTCAATGTTCGATGCCAATAGTCCTATTTGCTCAAGGATAGTTTTCATCTTTACTGGATCCCCAAAATCAGTTGGATAATCCAGTTCCACGGCAATTACATCTTCTATTTCTGATACTTTCTCAAGTTTTTCTTTTAAAATTAATTCATCTTTGCGATATCCAGTCGGTAGGAACCTATCCCCACAAGGAAAAAATGGCACAAGTCCTACTGAAAATCCTCCTTTTTTCATCTTAATTACCTACCTTTCATTTTTTAAATAAATTATCATCCTTTAACTGCTGAATCTTGTGTAAATCCTGGGCTTATTTTATATATCTCTTTAAAAATCTTATCCCTTGAAAAGCAGCACTGTCAGGATCTATAGAGAAAGCAAAAGAAGGCTCAATAGACAAGTACCCTTCGTAACTTATCTTCTTTAGAGCACCAAATAAAGGATCAAAATTAATTGTCCCCATTCCTGGAGGCAAGTGATCATCCGATCTTCCATCATTATCATCAATATGAATATGTTTTAATTTATCTTTTAATCGGGATACATAATCTGTAAGAGATTCACCATTAACATTGACATGTCCAGTATCTAAAAGAGCAGCGAAATTTCTGGAATTTACTTCTTCTATCATTGACAATAAGTCATCTAAGGTAACCACTACATTCCCTTCCAGTAAAGTAAGATGCTCAAGAACAAGACAAATTCCATGATCTTGAGCAAAGCGAGCGCATTCCTTAAACCCCTCTACTGCCCAATTCCAGGAGTCTTGTTTCTTAACTCCGTATAAAGATCTACCAGCGACTACAACCACAAACTTAGCTCCCAATTCCCTCGCCTTTAAAATAGAAGACTTTATATAATCCACAGTCCTTTTTCTTACCCAGATTAAAGGGCTATCTATATTCCATCCTGATGCTGGTAAAAGCTCACAATCATAGCTTATTATTTCTAAATTCAATGCTTTTGCTTTTTTAACCACTTGCCCAACTCTCTTTGAACTAAGTACCGAGGGATAAAAAGTTCCACATTCTGAAGCTGCAGAAATCTCTACGCCATCATAACCCAAACTAGCTAACCGAGTTAAAACTTCCTCAAAAGGATAATTAAGATAAGAAAACGTTTGGTAGCTTAACTTCATTTTTTAATCTCCCTTATCACTTCTTTACCAGGCAATGACTTATATCAATACCTCCAGCTAAAAATATCTAATCTCCATATAAATTCTTAATCTTTTTCAAATT
>JAUWJM010000172.1 GCA_030607715.1 Candidatus Aerophobota bacterium | reverse complement strand
ATAGAAAGCAAGATGTAATCAATAGGCGGGTTACAGAAGACATTGTTCTGGATATTGGGGAAAACGACAGAATAATTGGGATTGAAATTGTGGATGCCTCAAAGCATGTAACCCTTGATAGACTTTTGCCTGTTAAATATGAAATAGCAAGGGGATAGAGATTGCCCGTAACTTCGCCTAACACAGCATATACACTACGGGCTAACGCCCTCGCCCTTCGGGACATTGCCTTCAGCAACTTCGGATATGCTGGGAACATTAGAGCAAAATCTTTATTAAATATTAAGTAACAGTTCAAGTCACCAAGGCACAGAAGTAAAATGTGATATGTAATGTGTGAGGGGTAAAAAACCTCTTTACTTATTATCGTCAATTGAGTCCTTTGCGAATAGTGTGTAGGAATTAGCGTCCAACGGTTATTAGTAGATAGCGAGTAGTGAAAAATGTGAAAGGTGCAAAGTATAAAATCTTCGATGATCTTTTATTTGAATCGAAGGTAGTTGAAACAAAACAAGGAAAGGTTGAATATTTCCTAACAGAAGAAGAGAATAAAGAGACACCAATTGTTATATGTTCACACGGCGGGATAGGGGGAGTTGACCAGTCAAGATTGATGCTTGACAAAAAATTTTATAGTTGTATATTAATAACAAGTAAGTTCTTTGAGATAAGAATAGAATAGTTGAGATTAGATGAGAAAAGCTTTTAGGGAGCATTATAGAGTTTTATCCTACCAAATAACCTAATACTATTTACACAAAAATCTTTTGTGCATAAGAGGGCTGTTTTGCTTTTATCTTAGCCTCCATTCCTCATCTAATCAACTAATTAATTATTTAAACTGAATTCGGCAATTTGAATAATGATCACCAATTCAAAAAAGTCCGTAGTCTTGTAGTCTAATAATCTGGTAGTAAAGTAGATAGTTTGGTAAATAACACTGCTTTTTACTTTATCATTGTGAGGCCGTTTTCCACAGGGGTTCACCAAAGCCCTTTATTAAAACTAAAATAAAAGGAGGGTAAGTATGGATAAAGAAACAAGATTTACTTTTTGGAGTTAGTTAATATGCTCATTACATTAAAATAAAAGGAGGATAAGATGGATAAAAGAACAAAGTTTACTCTTGATGAGGATGAAATACCAAAGTATTGGTATAACATTCTGGCAGATTTTCCTGAGCCTCTGCCACCCATTTTGCATCCGGGTACAGGAGAGCCAGTGACTCCTGATGATCTGACTCCCCTGTTCCCTATGGAATTGATCAAGCAGGAGATGAGCACCGAGCGATGGATTGAAATCCCTGAGGAAGTGCGAGATATCTACCGGTTGTGGAGGCCTACTACCCTATTCCGGGCACATAGGTTGGAGAAAGCTTTGGATACGCCAGCCAAGATTTTCTACAAATATGAGGGAACAAGTCCTCCTGGGAGTCATAAGCCTAATACTGCTATAGCTCAAGCCTACTATAATAAGCAAGAAGGCGTTAAGCGTATAGTTACCGAGACTGGTGCTGGGCAGTGGGGGAGTGCTTTATCTTTTGGTTGCGCCACCTTTGGTCTTGAGATTAAGGTTTATATGGTTGCCATTAGTTATCACCAGAAACCCTATCGCCGTATTATGATGGAAACCTGGGGAGCTAAATGTGTACCCAGCCCAAGCTCAGATACCAAGGCAGGACGGGATATGCTGGCAAAAGACCCCGATTGCCCCGGTAGCTTGGGTTTAGCTATTAGTGAGGCAGTAGAAGATGCTGTATCCCGGGATGATACTCATTATGCTTTAGGTAGTGTGCTTAACCATGTCCTGCTGCATCAAACCGTTAATGGCTTAGAGGCAAAAGAGCTGATGGAAAAAGCAGGTGTTTATCCTGATATTATCGTTGGCTGTATTGGCGGTGGCTCAAACTTTGCTGGCCTCTTTTTACCTTTTGTCAAAGATAAAATTGAGGGGACAAAGCCGGACCTGCGCATCATCAACGTGGAGCCAGCAAGTTGTCCCACTATGACCAAGGGACCGTATGCCTACGACTTTGGCGATGAAGCTGGGCTCACCCCTTTAATTAAGATGTTTACCCTGGGACACGACTTTATTCCACCACCAGTCCATGCTGGAGGTCTTCGCTATCACGGGATGGCACCTATCATTTGTCACCTGTATAACTTGGGCTTAGTTGAAGTCAGAGCTGAGCATCAGATTGCCAGCTTTGAGGCTGGGATAACCTTTGCTCGCACTGAGGGTATTATCAGTGCTCCGGAGCCAAATCATTGTATTAAGGTGGTTATTGGTGAAGCTCTCAAGTGCAGAGAATCTGGTGAGTCAAAAACCATACTGATGGCTCACAGCGGACATGGACATGTAGATATGGCTGCCTATGATGCCTATCTATCGGGTAAATTAAAGGATTATGCATATCCCAAAGAGAAGGTAGAGGAAGCGCTGGCTAAACTGCCTAAGGTTAAGGTATAAATTATAGATAACAAGATAAGGGGTTAAGATCTTACTTGACCCCTTATCTTTATCTAATTAATAGATGAGGTAATAGATTAGTTTTTATAAAGGGCTTTGACTTTATTTTTAGAGAAGCTTAACTATTAATAAATGAGGGACATTGCTTTCTAACTACACAAGTTTTGCATTTTCTCTTACGGCAAAAATCTCTCCCCAGCCGCAGGAGAGCTGCCTCAAGATTAACCAGGTCTCCTTTTTTTACTTTAGATTGTTCCCATATAAACTTAAGCTCTTTTAAGGCCTCCTCTTCCTTTTCTACTAAACCTAAGTTTTTTGCTGAGGTAAGCACTAAGGGAGTAAGGGGTGGATCTGCCTTTTCCCATACTCCTCTTAGCTCTCTAAGAAAAATACCCGTAGTAACCTTACCTATTCCTTTACCTAAGTTTTGTATTCTCTTCTCTAAATCACGAGAGCTCCTGGAAATTTGGTGTAGAAAGTTTAAATCCCCTTTATAATTTGCTTTAAGATTTCCCATTATCTCCAACAGTTTAGTAGCTGTCTTAAAGTCATATCGCACATATCCACCTCTATCCAGAATGCTTACCAATCCATCCCAGCCTGTGGCAAGGATCTTATTTACCGAGAGCACTCCCTCCTTTTCAAACTCCTTGTAAGTTTTTACAGCTATGGTTTCAGATATTCTTGCCCCAAATAAAACGGAGGCCAAAAACCATTTAAATATCTCCTCACTCCTTTTAGAACAAAGATCAATTCCTAAAGACAAAGAAAATTTATGTCCTAATTGCTCTATTAATTTACTTATCAATAACTCTTTT
>JAUWJM010000119.1 GCA_030607715.1 Candidatus Aerophobota bacterium | reverse complement strand
CAGTAAAATCAGCTTTAGAAAAAGATAAAGAAGCAGCAATTCAAGCAATTATGCTTGATCCCCTAACAAGTTCTGTTCTCACACTTGATGAAATTCATAAAATGGTAGAAGAGATGTTTGAAGCAGAGAAGAAATACTTATCTTACCTTTAGATAAAGTCGGGTATTATTATGTCTCAAACCTTATGGGAATCGAACGCTTTAGCATTGATTTCTTTAAGGAAAGTAAGCTATTTCATTCGCTCTGTGAATTGATCAAAGAAAAACAAAAGAAGCTCTTTAAAATAATCGCTAACTCTTATTTATTCAGTGAACCTACAAAAGATGATATCTTAATTTTCAGAGAAAAAGTAAAAAAACTTAAAAAGTTTGCTCAAAATAAAGGTCTCCTATTATCAGGGGGATGGAGAAGTGATGGTCCGGAGATGGGAATAAATATCGTAAGTTTATCTTTCCTCTGTTAAAAAAAGAAGTAGAAGATTCAGTATCTAAAGCTATTTCTATCCTTGGACCTAAAGGAGGGTTTATTCTCTCACCAGTAGATAATGTTACAGATATTTTGAATAATACCACTTGGAATAATGTAAGAACAATGATTAAAGTTTCGGAAAAGTGGAGATAAATATGAGAATAAGGTAGTTAAAGATTTAGGAGCTTATGAAATCATCCAGGATATAGCCGGAAGATTACTTAAAGTATACAAGGAGGAAAAATATGCCAGGTAAGAAAATAGTATGTCTGGGTGGAGGAGCCTTTTATTTTAGAGATATTCTTGCTGATTTATCCCTAAAAGAGGGACTTAAAGGAAGTGAAATTGTCCTTTACGATATTGACAGGGAGAGAGCTGATCTTATGGCAAAATGTGGGAAGCGTTTATCAGATCTTGCAGGAGCGAATTTTAAGGTATATGCTGATAAAAATCTCATTGAAGCTTTAGATGGAGCAGATTTTGCTATTGGTGATATTGGAGGTGTAGGAGGCGAGGGAGGAGGTTATTATGAATCTAAAGTTCATACTCAAGATCTTCTTATCTCAGCTCGGTATGGGATTTTTCAGGTTGTGGGTGATACGGCTGGACCAGCGGCTATGATGGCTGGATTTAGAAACATTCCTATTTATCTTAATATTTGCCGGGAAATGGAAAAACATTGTCCTAATGTTATCTTTATTAATCATGCTAATCCTATGGCTGTTCTCTGTCGGGCAATGAATAAGTATTCAAATCTTCGAAGTATTATTGGTATCTGCCATGGGGTTCAGCAAGGGATAATGAACATAGGAAAAATCCTTGAAGTTCCTCCTCAAGAACTTGATACTACCTGGATTGGAACCAATCACTATTACTGGTTCACTAAAATTTACCATCAAGGGAAAGATATTTATCCTCAACTTCGAAAACGAACATTATCCCTTGAACCTGATAAAGATAAAATATTAAGCACAAAACTGTCCCAAATTTATGAATACCAAATTACCTATCCTGAGGATGATCATGTTATTGAATTTTATCCATTTCTTGCTCAAGTTAAAGATGGGGCTCACCTGCCGTATGAGCTTGCCCGAAGCCATCATGGACAAAGTGTTACCGAAATGTATGCTCAACATGGACTTGGTGGTAAGCCGAAGAGAAAAATTACAAGAAAGAAACCTACAAGAAAAGCAATTCTTAAGGAATTCCGTGATTTTTTAAATAAAGCTACTCTTCCTGAAAAAGATGGAGATTCGTTAAGAGGGGAGAATGTTGGGCGATTAATAGAAGCTATTGCCAGAGGAGAGCGACATATACATATTGTTAATATACCCAATAAAGGTGCTGTTTCTAATCTTCCGGATACAGCAGTCTTAGAAATGGAAGGAGTTACTGGCTCTCACAGTATAAGGGTTATACATATAGGAGAAGCTCCTCTTGCCTTGGCGGGATTGCTTCAGAAAGTAATTGCCTGGCAAGAGTTAGTAGTAGATGCTGGAGTAAAAGGAGATAAGAATCTTGCTCTCCAGGCTCTTATGCTTGATGATATGGCAATTCTTCCAGAGAAAGCAGAGGCAATGCTCGGAGAGCTTTTAGCTAACTCAAAGGAATTTCTTCCCCAGTTTAAATAAGGAAAGATATTTGAAGAAAATATTCACTCTAAATAATTTGTTAAGGTAGTTTGCTCTGGAAGGATCATTCCTTATATGGAGCAATACCCGAACAGATAACTTGCAATCGGCCTTTTTAAAAATGGAGTTGCTACTAATCTTTTTCTCTGGAATTCAGATTATAATCAGGTAATACCAAAAAGTCGGGAGCAAATACTCTCGGAAATAAGAGAATCAGGATATAAAGGAGTAGAAATATCTCCTGAGCTTTCAATACAGCCGCTTCTTAAGCGTCTTGGATTACAGTTATGTGAATCTATTTAAGTGGAGCTTTATTTTAGCCCTGGGAGATGTTTAATATTGAAGAAGGAGATATACCAAAGTTTTTTAGTATTGTCAGATATTAGATACGAGGAGGAAAATCAATGATAAAGCAGAATGTTGGGACCAAAGAGCAATTTAATCAGCGTATGGCCTGGTGGCATGAGGCAAAATTCGGGATGTTCATTCACTGGGGCCTCTATGCTATACCAGCAGGAATGTGGAAGGGAAAGAAAGTTCCAGGAATAGGGGAATGGATTATGCATCGTGCTCGCATCCCCGTTAAGGAATATGAACTTCTTGCCAGGGAGTTTAATCCCGTTAAGTTTAATGCCAGAGAGTGGGTTCGCATTGCTAAAAATGCAGGGATGAAGTGGATTGTTATTACTGCTAAGCATCATGATGGGTTTTGTATGTTTGATACTAAGTTAACCAATTACAATATCGTTCGGGCAACTCCATTTAAGCGTGACCCTCTTAAAGAATTAGCCGAGGCTTGCAAGGAAGAAAAGATTAAATTAGGTTTTTATTATTCCCAGACATTAGATTGGTATCATCCTGATGGAATGGGAAATGATTGGGATTATGATCCTAACAAGAAAAATTTCTCTAAATACCTTGAAGAGTATGTAAAACCTCAGCTCCAGGAACTCCTTACTAATTATGGTCCAGTTGCTGTTCCCTGGTTTGATATAGGAACTCCTACTCCCGAACAAGCCAGGAATATTAGGGACTGGGTTCGTAAGTTTCAGCCAGCTACTATCATTAATGGCCGCATAAACCCTGGAAGAGAAGTGGGTATTGGTGACTATAAAGAAAGGGGAGATAATGAAATTCCTGGTGAGAAGGTTGAGGGTGATTGGGAAACTCCAGCCACTATAAATGATACCTGGGGATTTAAAAGTTATGATCATAACTGGAAATCAACAGGAGTTTTGATTCATAAATTAGTTGAGATTGTCAGTAAAGGGGGAAATTACCTGCTCAATGTAGGCCCCACCGCTGAGGGTATTATCCCCGAACCCAGTGTGGATAGACTAAAAGAGATGGGAAAATGGTTAAAGGTTAATGGTGAAAGTATCTATGGTGCTACCGCCAGTCCATTTGGAGAATTTGAATGGGGACGTTGCACCGCTAAACCTGGTAAGATTTACCTGCATATATTAGCCTGGCCTTATGATGGCAAGCTGGAGGTACCATCCCTTAAGGGCAAGGTTAATAGAGTATATCTTCTGGCTGATGAGAAGCGGAGGGATCTTGAGGTTAAAGGCAGGGGGGATGGAGTGCTCATCAAGCTCCCAGCTAAGGCCCTAGATTCTATTGATACGGTTATCGTTGTAGAGATCGAGGGATAAGCATGGTATCACACCACTACTATTCATAGTGTATTTTCCTGTAGGGGATAATCATAATTATGTTAGAAAAAGATAAAGCAATCTTGCGAGAATTAGCAATGGAGGTGGCTGAAATCGCCGCCTTACCTGTTCAAAAGCAAAAAACAAATATGTGGCGGCATCTTAACCGACTGGACCCTGTGAAGCCGATGGTCTGGATCAACGAAATTCCCTGGCATGAGATGGGACATGAGGTGAAACTTAAGACGAGCAATGAGTTCTGCCGTAATCAAGAGAGATATCTTCGCCGTATCCTTTACCAGTGGAGACTTATGCGATGCGATATGGTTGTTGAGCCGAAGGTTTTCTGTCCGCTGACAGTTCACGATACCGGATTTGGAATTAAAGCCGACATAGTAAATGTTGAGGGTGATATTGGCTACGGGAATCCACGAGTGATAACGGGTTCGTCAGATTTTGAGCCGGTAATTAAGAATGAAGAGGATATTGAGAAAATTCATATTCTTGAGAGCATTCCAAATCTGCGTAAGATCTCTATAAGTCCTTGGGCTGACCGTGAGAAAGCCGTTGCTAACTTCGGTGAGAAATATGTAATTTCCCTGAAACCTAATCCAGCTATCCTTGCTGTGGAGAACTGGAATCCTGATGCGGCTCGTGCGGAACTCTATGAGGATCTAGAAAAGACAAAGGGCTGCGCAGTTGAGGTGATAATGAAGGATATTAGCACCTGCCGCAACCAGCCACATCGTTTATGGGAATGGGCAAACATCGCCATGGAAGTAACGGAGGAGTTTGGCTGAGGGTTAATTTTACCCATTGTGGTCCACTCCTACACTGCCCAAATGATGATTTTATTGCGGTTGAGGAAGGTAATAAGATAGAAGGGGTTAATGAATATGAATGTAAAAAAACTTTTTGATTTAACTGATGAGAAGGCAATTGTCACCGGAGCAGCTCAAGGGCTTGGTAAAGAGATGGCTATAGCTATGGCAGAAGGAGGAGCAGATGTAGCCATAGTAGATATAAATATGGATGGTGCTTTAAAAGTAAGTAAAAGTATCCAAAATCTTGGTATAGATTCTATCCCTATAAAGACCGATGTAACAAAAGTAACTGAGATAGAAAATATGGTGAGGGTGGTCAAAGGAAGATTTGGTAAAATTACTATTTTGATTAACAATGCTGGTGTTGTTAATAATGTCCCCGCTGAAAAGCTAACTAAGGAAGAATGGGATAAGGTGATAGAAGTTAACTTGACCGGAGTTTTTCTTTGTGCTCAAATAGTGGGAAAAGAAATGATTAAAAATAAAAAAGGGAATATTATTAATATCTCTTCTATGTCAGGATTAATTGTTAATAGACCCCAACCTCAGATTCATTATAATACTTCCAAGGCAGGGGTAATTATGATTACCAAATCATTAGCCGCGGAGTGGGCAGAGTATAATATAAGAGTTAATGCTATTG
>JAUWJM010000144.1 GCA_030607715.1 Candidatus Aerophobota bacterium | reverse complement strand
CAAGGTGGGGGTGAAGATTAGGTTGAGGTGAGGGGGGATATTTAACCTCCCAAATTATCTTTATTTCTTTTGTTTTACAAAGGGCGACTGAAGTCGCCCCTACCCACCGAGATTATCAACTATGAACTATTACATTGACATAGCTGCAACATTCTGTATAGTTTTATATAAGATGCTACAATTATGGGTACCTTAGAAATTGGAGTCAAGTTTCTGAAGTATTTAAGGAGGAAAATTGTTTATTACCTCAATTTTTGTATTAATAGTTGGACTTGCTGTTGGCTCTTTTTTAAATGTATGCATTTATCGACTACCAAGAGGTGAATCCCTTTGGTATCCCCCTTCTCATTGTCCTAACTGCGGAGTTTTTATAAAATGGTATGATAATATTCCCCTAATTAGTTATCTTTTCTTAAGGGGAAAATGCCGAAACTGCCAGGGCTTTATTTCCTGGTGTTATCCTTTGGTGGAGAGCCTTACCGGTGCTCTTTTTCTTATTTGTTTTTTTTTCCACTTCCCCTTAAGTTTTTCCTCTTTATCAGTTTTTTTAAAAGACCTTTTATTTATCTTTATCTTAATTCCCATATTTTTTATAGACCTAAAAAAAGGGATTATTCCCAATCGGCTCTCCTACAGCTTGATAATTTGTGGATTTCTGTTAAGTTTTATTATGAAAGATTCTCTTTCCAGCCTGATAGGGATAGGATTGGGAGGGGGGATATTCTTAGCTATTTTTTCCCTGGGGTCTTTATGGTTAAAAGAAGCAGGGATGGGAATAGGAGATATAAAATTAGCTGCCGGGATAGGAGCTTTTCTTGGATACAGAGAAGCCCTTCTCTGCTTTTTTCTCTCCCTAATCTTAGGGGGCATAATAGCTACGGTTTTATTATTAACTCGTATAAAGGAGAGAAAAGATAGGATTCCCTTTGCCCCTTTTTTGGTAGCATCAGCTCTTATATCTCTTTTCCGGGGAGAGAATCTCATTCGCCTTTATCTTAACCTTATCTGGTAAGTATTTTGGGGTCAGGCCTTGACATTGGACATTTCTTAAAATTATAATTACCTCCATTATAGAACAATACGAAGACGAATGTCCAATGTCAAGGCCTGACCCCTTAAAGAGCGTTAGTTGAAAAAAAAGAAAGGTTGGAAATTATTCTTAATTTTGCTACTTTTAGAGATTTTTTTTCTTGGTGGGTGGGGGATAAAGATCAGTTTAGACATAAACCAGGCTCAAGATAAAGTGAGGTTAGTAAAGGAGGGTATTTACAAACTTCAAGAGGAAAATCAAAGGTTAAAAGAGCTTAAAAAAAATTTAGCCGATCCTTTTTATATAGAAAAAGAGGCTCGGGAAAAATTGGGACTGGCTAAAAGAGGAGAGATAGTTTACAAAATTATTTCTCCCTGAAAAATTGACAATCTTGTTTTGCAGTTAAGATTATTCTCTCAATTAAAGATAAATCCAAAAGTTGGATCAGTGGCTTAGGTTCATCCTTAACTCACAATCTGTAGTCTACTACCTCTTTCGGCAGAAATTATCAAAGCTTTCAAATTTATCCCTTGTTTTCAAAAAATATTCAACTTCATCTTGACTGCCTTCAAAAGCTCCGTACTTTCCCAACTTCAACGATGCAATCGCAGCAGCAAATTTTCCTACCTTGTTAAAATCGAGGGTGGAATCGATACGTCTCAGCCTCTTATATAGATAACCAGCCATGTATGTATCACCACATCCTGTGGGATCTATAATTCTTTCCTGAGGATAAGAGGGTATATGATAAAATTTTTCTTTGCAATAAATTAAACTCCCATTCGAACCTGAAGTTATAATTACCTCTTTTGCACCAAATGATGATAAAATTTTGGCTGCCTTTTCTATATCTTCCTCACCAGTTAGGACTTTTGCTTCTGTTTCATCAGCTTTTACGATATCTACATTGCGAAGTACCTCATATTTTTCATCCCAATCTTTCATTTTTACATAACCTTGTACTACCTCTCTCAAAAACCCCTGTACGTCTAAGGAGACCATAGACTTTCCAGTCAAAGACTTCAAGACCTCTAAGGGAATGTCTCCTTTCGTTAAGGAGCCAATATGGAAAATGGTTGGAGAAATATCAGCTATTTCCTCTATGGTAAATGCCGTAGCAATGGATTTTACCTTTTGTATCCTATAATCTCTATGATTTGAATGATCATAAATATTCTCAAATACAGTTGTTTTAGGACTCATCTTGAGGAAAACAGGAATATTATTTTTATTTAACTTATTAAGCAGATAAGCATCGTTGTAGTCGATATTTGTGACTACAGCCACATTCAAACCGAGATTTTTTAAAGCCATCGAAGAATAATAGGCGGTACCGCCCGGTAATTCTTTTTCTCTACCGTTAATTCTTATAACATCTCTGGTTACATGTCCTATTACGCAAACATCTATCATGATACACCCCCCAATTTTTCTAACTTTTTTTCTTTACATCCTTACATCACCTTAGTGAACTTCTATCTTTTTTTATCGGAAAATTAGTGTAGTGGATATTCCATAACATAAGTTTGATACTATTTTCCTATCCAGCGGATAATTTAGCAGGTTTTCTATAGATGATTGGAGCAAAATAGCCTTACTTACATCATCTTAATCTATTAAATTAATTGTGTCCTCATCACATATACATACCTATCCGAACTTACCACTTATCCAAAATTTCCTTTTTTTCTAATCCGGGATAGTAGGGAAGCCCTTTTTGAATATTGATAGCGACCTCTCCTTGAATAAGAGGACGGGCGTATTCGACAAATTCCCTGGTCACAAAATTTCCTTTCTTGTTTATCCATCCTGGAGGAATTCTTTTTTCCATGTTAGCAACCAGAGAAAGCTTGGCTGTAGAAGTTTTTCGCTTGTAAACCTTTCCCTTTTCCCTCCTTATGGTAATCATACAGCCACTTTTGCCTTCCAGAGCCGACTTAACAGCTTCTCTCCCCACCAAATACGCTTCTTCCATGTCAACCTTGGAGGCAAAATGTACGGCGCTCTGCTGACAGATATCTGGTTTGATTGTCCTGGTTTTTAGTTTGATTCGAGATTCTATTACTTCCTTCAAGTAACTGGAAATTCCTTCCAACTCAGGATGACCAAAAGCATCAGTAGATACCCCATCCTTCTTTTCATAAACATAATTTCCTTTTTCATCTCGAAGGCCCTCGCTTATGACAACAAAAACCCCACCAATTTTGCGATAGACTTCTTTCACATCCTTGATGAACTTGTCCAGAGAAAAAGGTATTTCTGGAAAATAAATCAAGTGAGGAGCGTCCTCTTCCGACCGCTTAGCCAGGGCACAGGAACCGGCAAGCCAGCCTGTATTTCTTCCTAATGTCTCCAGTATGATTACGGTCTCTGAATCATAAAGGCTTTCCAGGTGACGTCCTGTCTCCATTACTGAAGTTGCTAAATATTTTGCCGCACTACCAAAACCCGGGCAGTGATCGGTAAAAACAAGATCATTATCTACTGTTTTGGGAATTCCAATGACCTTCAGCTGGTAGTTCATTCTCTTAGCTGCCTGATCTACCTTATTGGCGGTATCCATAGAATCATTACCTCCAATGTAGAAAAAATAGCGAAGATTGTATCTCCTGCAACTGGCGATAATCTTTTCAAAATCCTTACGGGATTCACTCCATGACTTTAACCGGTATCTGCAACTTCCTAATGCCGCCCCGGGAGTGGTTCTTAAGCTATCAATGGTAGAGGTTTTTTCCTTTCCCAAATCAATTAATTCCTCCTCCAACAGACCCAAAATTCCATTTTTGGCTCCGTATATTCCTTCCATTTCTTTGTGTTTTTGAGCTTCCTGGATAACTCCACATAGACTCTCATTAATAACTGCTGTGGGGCCACCCGATTGAGCAACGATACAACTTCCCTTTAGTCCTGAGACTCCTTCTTCTCCTTTACCTTTTAGCTTTGCATTTTCTCTCATTCTTGAGTCCATTTTGACTTCTCCTCAAAAATTTTCTTAATCAATGTTAATGCCTCTTGCTAAAAATCCTTACATCTTAAATCGATTTCCCTTTCCAACACAAATCTGGATTTTACTCTTAGCCCAAAATCACTCAGGGATTTTAGTGTCTTAATTTCCTTTAGTATATCCGGGAGCCCAATTTTAAAATTTTAATTAATTTAAGGTTGGGAACCTCATTCCTTCTTATTCTATTCCCAACCGCCAGAGGGACGTTTTTTCCCTCAAGATGGTCTTTCAGGGCAAAGAGCGAGAGAATACCACCTCCCGATCTACCTTTTAAAATAATCGTTTTTCATGTTTTTGGTTTTTGGGAGATTTTGAGTTCAAAAAGCTGTACTATTTAGGCCACTGTTTTTTCGGAAAATAATTATAAGCAAGAAAATACTGGTTAATTACAGCATTAGGCCATTTACTAATTATTACCATTCTTTTCTTTTT
>JAUWJM010000090.1 GCA_030607715.1 Candidatus Aerophobota bacterium | reverse complement strand
CCGTACATTATCTTTCTTACCAGTTCTATTTGATATCTATAGCTATCAAAAGAAATATCTGGTGGAACGCCGTGATCAAGGCCTCCAATGTACCCTCCTTTGGAAAAAAGAAAGGGAAGCTTTTTCATTACTTCCTCTTTAATTGCCTTTTTATCACCCTTAATTAGAGGCATCTTGTCAATTCCACCCATAAGCAGTATATCTTTTCCGTATTTTTTTCTCAACGCTACCAAGTCCATCCCAGAATTTACTTCTAAAGGATAGAAACCATTTATTTCTGCTTCTAACCATAAAGGGATAAGTTCGCTGATGTCCCCGTCAGAATCTACAAAGATATAGTTTATCCCGTGTTTTCTCAGAAGAGATGTCATCTTTTTATAAATTGGGAGCATAAATTCCCTAAACATCTTTGGTGAAATTAAAGGTCCATTTTTATAAGCTATATCTTCACCAACACAAGCATAATCTATATCTATTTCATTCAGGGCCCTTTGGATATCTTTCATTCTATTCTCATTAAAATATTCCATCATTTCACTGACTAATAATGGCTCATCATAGAACATAACAGAGAATCTTTCTGTGCCAATCAAGTCCCGCAACCCTCCATACAGGCTTTCTGGGTGTATTGCCAAAGGATGATCACGCCTTTTCAATCTTTCTTTATAACTCTCCCATTTTTTTGAATCAAAATGCATTCCTCTTCTACTATCTTCTATTCTCCTCTTATATTCCTTCCAGACCTTACGGTCTTTGATGGGAAAGTCTAACCACTGAGGCATAGTCATTGTCTTTTTCAGCCGTTTGAGAGTGACTCCATCTCCTCCACGTCAAATTCTATATTCTTTAGTCTCTTCTATAGTAATCTCCTCGAATAAAGGCCTGCCACCATCAAGACAAAGGTCTATCCCTTCTTCAAAATGATCAAAACCAAAATAGTCTCTTATATCTATTCCAAAAGGAAGAGAAAGGCCTTCTTTTTTCCAACGGTCAATGGTGCTGCTTGTATCAGTGCCATATTTACTAAATACGAAACCCTCCACTTCCCAGTAAATAGGATGGTCAACTGGCTCAAAGTTCATTACCTTTAAAAATCTTTCCCTACAGTTCATTTTCTCCTTTGTCCTTTCATGCTATCTTTGACGGTACTATCCTTTAGAACTGACATTCTATGGAAGATTACAAACGTACCCAGCAATAAATGCAGCTTGCAATGCTCTAATCTTATTTTTGAAATGCACTCCATCAATATGAATATCTTCACCTAAATTCTTGGTAAAAAAATATAAGTCAATAATAGGTACTTTATGTTCTCTCATAAGTTCATCGGCAACTTTGTTATAATTAATTATATCTTTATTATACCTTTTGAAGTCTTTCCCTCTACTATTATGCTGTTTATCATCAACTGGGGTTATATTAATCCAAAGTGTATTCCTCTCCATTTCACATAATAGGGTCAACACTTCTTGTAGGTTTTCTACATACTCTTCAATCCCAACTTGCTTTTTATTTGTTTTTGGATCCGTTCTTATATCATGAAGACCACAATTTAAGAGTAATATATCATATTTAAATTCTTCTGCTGATTGCTCATGTAAATATCGCAAAATCATCCTGCTATCTCCACCGTTAGCTCCAACAGGATTATCTAAATTTTCTGATACCTGCTTTTCTTCCCTTTTTCGGTCATAGTTAAAAATCTCATTCAGAAATTTTTTTAGATATAGACCATAATGAATTGATATACTATCTTCCAATACAAAAACTGATTTTTTCTTTTTCACCCGGTTACAACCTGCTTTCATTCCTGACAACTTTTTAGAAGTTCTGTCCACTCTCAAACTGTAAACAGACTTATTTCCAGAACTGGTGTCCTGGACAATGCATAAAGTTCCAATTGACCCCGGCAACTAACTCAGGAAGCACCATCCCTATATAAGATAGAGAAAGCGTCCTGAACCAGGTAGGAAACATAGCACTTTCATCTGGTTCAGAATATATATTGGAAGTGCCACATTCACATCTTCCACCACGGGAGAAAACAAAACCCCCGTCATCATTTTGATTGCTGAGAACCCAGTTTAAAGTTTTTTTTAAAGCTAATTTGATATCTTCTCTGCGGTAGGAGATTGAAAAAGAAAATCTTGCTAAGGGGTCTATGGAATCGATATCTTCGCAAGCACTTGAATTAAGATTAACCCCAAAACCGCCCACCTCATTCTGGGTAGCAAGACAACTATCAACAATCCTCTCTTTATAATTTATTTCTCTATTATCATAGAGGTAGAGAAGAAGAAAATGGTAGGTGCCCTGTACCTGTCGAGAAATACCTTCTGGTGTATTACTCTCTTCTCCCCAAAGTCCCGTCTTCGAAATCTGTTTCTTATCCAGGTAATTAAATATCCAATTGACTACTTCTCCAGCTTTTTTATCTTTATGAAAATTTCTGGCATATTGTAAGAGAACCATTAAATTCTGAATCTCATTACCAGTATGATAAGTATCTTTCCAGTTGCGAGCTTCCAACCAAGAGAGTATATAATCCTTCTTTTTGAATGGTTCGATTGTCCTAAATGGCTTCTTAATTTTAGCACCCAGAGCACCGAAGGCACCAATTACATGTAAAGCAAAATGAAGTTGACCATAATTATTCCATTTTTTCTCCTTCCAAAATTCAGAATTAACAGCTATCGGGTCAGTAAATAGACCATTTTCTTCCTGATAGGATTGTAAGTAAATAACCCACTCTTTTCTTTCCCTTTCTGAGAGGTTCTTTAAGTCACCATAGAGATGCTTAGTCATTGCCGCATAGGTAGAGGCATAGAGCACAGGTCTAGAACTAGAATCATTGCAGCAATAACGACCATAAGGCTGCTCCTTCACCCGCATTTTCTCTACATACTCTAATGTCTTTTCTTTAACATGAGTTAATCCCATAATTTTTCCCTCCTCCTAAAGCTCTGGAGATGATGGATTTATTCTAAATTCAGAATCCTCTTATGACTTGGAACACATATCTAAATCTCCCCGTATATGTATCTTCTGTTTTTTACTTATAGGTGAGCTTTCCTGGTCCCTTATCCCTTAACCCCGGTCAGGGTTATTCCCTGAATATAATACTTTTGGGCAATGAAGAAAAGAGCAAGAACGGGAATCATAGCTAATGTTGAAACTGCCATTAAGGATGTCCAATCTACCCGACCAAGGGATGTTTGAAAAGCCCTTAAACCAAGAGCTATGGGGAATTTCTCCATATCGTTTAGATAGATAAGTGGACCCATAAGATATTGCCAGGTCCCCTGAAAAGAAAAAATGGCTATAACACCCAGGGCAGGCTTGGCTATAGGCAAGGCAATCCTTGAATATATACCGAGGAAGCCACAGCCATCAATTTTCGCTGCATCATCCATCTCTTTAGGAATCGTCCTGAAGAATTGCCTCAAGAGAAATATTAAAAAGGCATTGCCAAAATAGACAGGGACAATTAAGGGTTTGTAAGAATTAATCCAGCCAAGGCGGGCAAAGAGTACATATAGAGGAATCATGGTCACCTGGCGTGGAATCATCATGGTTGCCAGGAGAACGAAAAAGAGGATGGTACTTCCTCTAAACCGCAGCCTGGCAAAACCAAAGGCCACAAAGGAGGATACGAGAGTCTCGCCGACAACGCAGAATCCCACATAAATAAAGGTATTTTTGAAGAAGGTACCCACAGGTAGCAATTGACAGGCCTTAACATAGTTCTCCCACATAATTGGTCTGGGAATCCAGATGGGTGGAAAGATGAATACCTGATTGGTTGGCTTAAGGGAGGTGGAAATCATCCAGAAAAAGGGAATCAATAAAACAGCAGCTCCCATTAAGATGACTATATAAGCAGACAAATTGGTTATCTTTTCCCGAAAGCTTTTTCTGGACCATAGACTTATTCTCTCTCGTTGTTTTATCTGCGTTATCTTCTCCCCTTTAAAACTTCAGTTTCATAATAAACCCAGGCTGGTGAACTTTTAAATATTAAGGCAACAAAGGCCATAACTATGCCAAAATAGATCCAGGCCAGAGAACTAGCGAAACCCATCCTGAACTGCCGGAAGGCTAGATTATATAGGTAAAGCACGTACACCATAGTAGCGTTATTAGGGCCTCCCCCGGTCATCATATAGGCAGCGATGAATATCTGAAAAGAGCCAATAATACCCATTACCAGGGTAAAGAAAATGGTTGGAGTCATCATAGGTAAAGTAATGCGAAGAAGCTTCTGCCAGCTACTGGCCCCATCAATCTCCGCTGCCTCATAAAGCTGAGTGGGGATACCTTGTAGACCAGCTAAGTAAATAAGCATAGAGCCCCCTGCACCCCAAAGACTCATCACAATAAGAGCCGGCTTAGCCCATTCTTCGGTGTAGATCCATCCCGGCCCTCTTATGCCAAATAAAGAAAGGATATAATTGAGTATTCCGTATTCCGGGTTAAATATCCAGAGCCAGAGTAGAGCAACGGCTGCTCCAGAGACTACCACTGGTAAATAGTAAATAGTTCTAAAAAGTCCTAAGAACTTTATTTTTCGGTTTAATAACAAGGCAACTGTAAAGCCAGCCATAAGGCCCAAGGGAACACTTAAAAAAGTGTAATAGCCAGTGTTCCAGAGTGTCTTCCAAAAAAGGGAGATAGTGTCATCAAATGAAAATAGGTCTCTATAGTTCCTTAAGCCAATAAACTCGGCCGGGGTAAGCATATCGGCCTTAAAGAAACTTAAAACTAAAGAGACCACCATAGGTCCAGCCGTAAATGCTGAAAGGCCTATAAGCCACGGTAGAATAAAAAGGTAACCGGCAATTTCCTCTCTTTTTTCACCTCGGGTTAAATGTCTAATACCCCTTTTTCTCAACTTCATCTCCTTTCCTCCTCATATTTGAGACCTTACAAAGATGTTGAGGGGGAAATATTCCCCCCCAACGAACCTCTGTCTAGAGAGATGAGATACTATTCAGCTTTTGCCAGGTATGCATTAATCTTCTCACTTATCTCTGGAATTCCCTCCTTAACCGAAAGCTTGTTCAAAACAAAAATCTTCTCTAACACCGGGGTCAGCATTTCGTACACTTTAGGAGCATCCTTGAAAAACCGCCCAGCAGGTATCGCATATGGAGCATCCTTTGAGAAAGCTTTCAAATTAAGATTTGGAAACGGAGCTAATTCTGCATATCTTGCCTGTATAGAGAGTCGACCCGTCGTCAGTCCTTCCTCTTTCATAAGGATCTCTTGCACTTCTGGACTGACATAAAATCTTAAAAATTTTACCGCCTCATCCGGATATTTAGTTCGTCGAGAAACCATTATTCCATCACCAGATCCTCGAACTGCTCTTTTAACAGGACCTTTAGGTAATTGGGCAATATCCCATCTGAATTTAGCTCCCTCTGTATTAAATTTAAAGTCCGTATATCCATTTATCTGCATAGCAACTCTACCAAACAAGAAAGTGTTCCACGCCTGTAGATCTCCCATCTCTGCCGGCTTTGGGGCAACATGGTGCTTCCACACCATATCGTGCACAAATTCTAAAGCCTCTATCGCTTCAGGAGAGTCAATAAGTATCGTATCTCCAGGATCTACATCATTTGGTGTCACATGACCGCCGTTTTGCCAAATGAACTGAGATAGATTCCAGTCTAAGAAACCCACAACCTGATAGCCAAATTCACCCGGCTTACCCGACTCTTTCTTGGTCAGCTTCTTTGAAGCTTCCAACAAGCTATTCCAATCCCAGGAATTATCCGGATAGGATACCCCAGCTTTATCAAACATATCTTTGTTGTAAAACAGAGTGAACCAACCAAAAGTCGCCGGCAGAGTATATAGTCGGCCATCTAGCCCATATCCATAAAGAGCTACTACTTTTGGATCATAATCCTTCACCTCTTCAGTTACATAATCATCTAAACATAGACCTTGTCCGGTGTCTACCCACTTTCGAAGAGCAGGACCGAAAGCTATAACCACGTCAGGGGGATTACCGGCAGCAAATTGAGCAGTAATCTTATCCTGCCACGTACCCACGCATTGTTGAAGCTTAACTTTAATACCGGGATTCCTCTCTTCGAACAGCTTTATTATTACATCCTCACGCATTTTAAACCCGGGAGGGCCAGACTTAGAATCAGTTGCCCAGGTAATGGTAACAGTTTCGGCTGCAGAAAAAGCTACCCAGCTTGTGAGCATTACAGCCGCTAATGCTAAGACTAGAACCATCTTTAAGCTCTTCCATCGTTTAAACATCTGAATACCTCCTTTAGGTATATTTTGTACTCTTTTTTCGCTTCTCTCTCTTTCGTTATGAGAAGCACCACAATATATTTAACAAGATTTTAGCCAAGCAAAATTGTAGCTAACGATTATCATCACCACCTCTCCGTTACTTTATTTTTTGCTTGAGCACCATATGTAGTTTTAATCTTAAAACTACATATACTTCTTAGCTGCCTTCTGAAATTCTTCCACGATACGGTCACAAACCTCATCGGTCAACGTCGGGCATATGGATAGAAGACTGGTACGTGCAATAAGGTCATCTGCAGACGGACAGGTGCCTTTGTCATAAGAATAATTCTTGGCAAACTCGTTGAGTGGGTCTGTCCAGGGACGACCAGTGGAATTAAGCCCCTTTTTCTTGACCAGGCTGGGAATTTGATAATAAATGTGCTGGTGCCACTCAGGCATAGTGAGGTTATTCAATCCCTTTGGACCAGTAATGATCCCTGCCTTACGAGTCTCCCTTACAACATTATCACGTATTTCCTCGCTGGG
>JAUWJM010000062.1 GCA_030607715.1 Candidatus Aerophobota bacterium | reverse complement strand
GTAATATACGGGTGAGTATGGGCATCTATATCCGGGTTTATCCGCAAAGATACAGGAGCCACTTTCCCTAATTTTTTAGCTATACAGGAAATCTGGTTAAGTTCCCCTTCAGATTCTACATTAAACATAAGGATGTTCTCTTTAAGGCCCTCCTTTATTTCTTCTGAGGTTTTCCCTACCCCAGCAAAGACTATTTTTTTTGGAGAAAATCCAGCTTTAAGAGCCTGATATAGCTCTCCTCCAGATACAACATCGCATCCTGCTCCTTGATGAGTAAGAATACGAGAAAGCGCAAGGTTAGAATTAGCCTTTAAAGAGTAACATATAAGGGGCGATAGAGAACTGAAAGCTTTCTGCAATCGAGTGAAATTCTCTACCAGAGAGTGGTAACTATAAATGTAAAAAGGAGTTTTCACTTTTTTGGCAATATTTAGGATAGAAACATTTTCACAACAAAGCTCATTATTAAGATAGTCAAATTGACTCATTTTTTCCCTTGCGATTATTTAGCCACAGATGGAGGCTGATTATCGCTGATATTTTTTCTTTGTGTTAATCTGTGGTTTAATCTGTGGTTCATTTCTCTAAAATTTCCTTGGCAAGTTTTATTTGCTTTTCTACACTTTTTCTTCCCGTGCCTCCAGATGATTCTTTGTTTTCCACGCATCTTTTTAAGATTGTTCTCTGTTTAACTTTAGCTTCAAAAAGAGGAGAGAAACTTTGATACTCTTTTATAGTTAAATCTTGAAATTTTTTCTCTTTTTCCAGGCAGTATCTAACTATTTTACCTACTATTTGGTGTGCTCCTCGAAAAGGAGCTCCTTTTTCTACCAAATACTCTACTAAATCTGTGGCAGCAAAGAAACCTTCTTTAGCTTTTTCCTCCATCTGCTCCTTATTTATATTTAAGTTATTTAATATTAGAATGCAGATTTTTAGACTTTTCTCAACCTCTTCTATAGATTGGAATAGGGCAAATTTATCTTCCTGCATATCTTTATTATAGGAAAGAGGAAGAGCTTTCATTGTAATAAGAAAGGAAAATAAAAATCCATAGACCTTACCTGTTTTCCCTCTGATAAGCTCTAAAACATCAGGATTTTTCTTTTGAGGCATAAGACTTGAACCTGTAGTAAAGGCATCGCTTATTTCTATAAAGAAAAAAGCAGGGGATGAGAAAAGGATTAGATCCTCACAAAGCCGAGAAAGATGCATCATTAAAAGGCAAAGGCAGGCTAAAGCTTCAATTATATAATCTCTATCACTCACTGTATCCACACTATTTTCAGTAATGCGAGGGAATTTTAAAAGCTCGGCTACATAATCTCGGTCAATGGGAAGAGATGTTCCAGCTAAGGCTCCTGCTCCCAGGGGCATTATATTAACTCTTTTGTAGCAGTCTTTAAAACGATCTTTATCACGTTGTATCATCCAGAAATAAGCTAAGATATAATGAGAGAAAAAAAGTGGCTGAGCATACTGAAGATGGGTATAGCCAGGAAGAATGACAGCTTTATTTTCTTCAGCTAACTTTAAAAGAGTTCTCTGAAACTTCAGGATTAAATTTTCAATATCCTCTATTTTTTCTCTTAAGTAAAGCCTCTCATCAAGGGCTATCTGGTCATTTCTGGAACGGGCAGTATGAAGTCTTTCTCCTGTTTTTCCTTCTCTTTTAATCAGCTCCTCCTCTATTGCCATATGAATGTCTTCTTTTTCAGTAAGATTAATTTCCCCCTTCTTTATATCCTCATCTATGGAATTTAAAGCCTTAATAATTCTTTCAGCTTCATCTTTGGCTACAATTTTACACTTGGCTAACATTTTTACATGGGCAATACTCCCTTGAATATCGTAGGAATAAAGCTTTTTATCTATAGAAATAGATGAAGTAAACTTCTTAACTAAACTGTTGGTAGCTTCTTTAAATCTTCCATCCCAAAGATTCATCCCCCACCTCACCTTATATGTTATTAAATCTATCAAAAAAGGGAATTAAGTCAAGGATTTGATATCAAATTCTGTTAATGTAAAGTAAATATGTCATACTTTTATATGGAAGGTGACATATAAGAGGCAATGGTTAAAAAAAGGGAGGATTAAAGTCTTATCGGGAGAGGAAATCCGCACTAAAACGAGAATTATCCTGGTGGCTATTTGAGAGAAAGGATGCTCCCTTTCTTTTTTTTGGTTAATTTGAGAAGAGAGCTATTTACTTCCTCTCCTTTCGCTTTGAGAGAATCATCGGGCTCCACGTCTATGGATTCACCAAGAAGCACGGTAATGTTATTGAAAGGGAGGGGAATAAAATGATTATCCCATCGTCTCCTCAATATGAGTCCTCTGTGAGCCTCCAATATCATAGGGACAATCTTGGCTCCGGTTTTCTGGGCAATGTAGATTATCCCCGGTTTAGTTTTTCGAGCTGGTCCTTGGGGACCATCAACAGCGATAAATCCTGAATAACCCTGTTTAATCATCTCAATGAGTTCTCGTAGTGCCATTCCACCTCGAGATGTTCGCACTATACGGTAGTTAAAGGTAGAGAATAATTGAGCTATGTAGTTTCCCCGAAAGGACCAATGAACTAGTGTCACCGCGTTGGTCGTGCGAAGAGAAGCAAGCAGCAATGTATAATGCCCGTGATAGATGGCAAAGATCACCCTCTGTTTTTTTTCAATCTTTTTTAGATTCTCCTCTCCCACGATGGTGATTCTGCTACTTTTGCAGATAAGGAGTAGAGTTAGCCAGGTGAACCAAACGGGGATTTTTATCACTATAGTACGCCAGAGGAATTCTTGAAAGAAAAATCTGTAAAACAATCTGTGGATTACCAAACTTAAAAGTACGTACTTTCTAACTACTCCGTACGCGGTTTGTTCAATAACAATTTTTACAATAACCCCCACCATAAACCTACAAATTAACAGCTTTATGTACTTCCTATAGATAATGAGATTTATCATCGGCCTTTCTCACGGGATTAGGTAATTGGGGTGCAAACAAGGTCATAAGGTATGCCTTTTCTCTTATAAAATGGTAGTTGTTTCACCCTGTGATTTCAACCAACTATCCCTTTACCTTACATTCAGACTGTTTTTCCTAGCCCAACTCCCACCTTCTCAATGAAGAAATTCAGTGTTTATGGCATTTTGTGGATTTATTCAGTCACTATTTATGCGAGTCACTATTTTAAATTTTTAAAAAAGCAAACCGCATAAATAAAAGATTTCGTTCATCAAAATTGCCTAAAAACTCTTATTTTTGTGGAAGTCGGGCTAGTCCGTTACAGTCCGTGCTGTCACTCCTAACAAAGGAGTGTTAGGGAAGCATTAGTACCGTCGGGGTTTACTGTCTCTTCTAGGTCGGGCTGCATTAACAACGATTTCTCTATCCTGAAGCATCTTTCCATTGCAAGACTTAATAGCCTTACCTGCATCTTCATTGGAGCTAAATTCGACAAAACCAAAACCTCGAGATCTTCCATTAACCTGATCACTAATTAACTTAACCTCGGTCACTGTCTCGAATTCCTTGAAGAGATCTTTAAGATCATCTTCGGTCACTTTGTAGGAAAGGTTTCCTACATAGAGTTTTTTACTCATCTTTTTTCCTTTTTTCCACTACCTTTGGGTAGTGGAAATTTTTTATTCTTCTTTACCATAAAAATACTGCTGGGCATGATTATGATTAACCCGAATAATCAAGTAGATTTTTTTGGTCAGGGCAAGCTACTTTTGAGACGAGCTATTATGTAGAAAATAGGCAGGTCTTAGGTTATTTATATATTATTTACTCTGATTACAAAAATCACAATAATATTATACACTATTCTATTCCTTTGTCAACCCTCTCTCAAAAATCCCTCTAACCTTGTATAATCATATATTACAGAGATTGTACCTTAAAAATTTTATCTTCGATGCCTACCTTAAACAGCCTAAATTCCTGAAAATGAAAAAATTATTGGAGATGTTACATTGACAATTACTGAAACTTACCTAAACTTATTACCGGAGGATGAACCTATTTGTGTTTATCTGTGTGAATCCGCGGCTAAATAGATTAAAATTTTTTAAAAGCTAATGAGAATTAAAGGGAATACCAAAATAGTAGGATTGTTTGGCTATCCGGTGGAGCATTCTTTATCCCCTCTTTTTCAAAACGCTGCTTTTACTGAACTTGGTCTAAATTTTGTTTATCTTCCTTTTCTGGTTCATCCAAAGGATCTACCTCGAGCAGTAGAGGCGATAAGGGCTTTAAATTTGGCAGGAGTAAATGTTACTGTTCCTCATAAGAGGAAAATAGTGGATTATTTGGATGAGGTTTCTCCTGAGGTAGAAAAGATAGGAGCAGTAAATACTGTAGTTAATCAAAAGGGAAAATTGGTTGGCTATAACACAGATGGAAAAGGATTTATTAGTTCTTTAAAAGAGAGAAGATTT
Source organism: Candidatus Aerophobota bacterium (assembly GCA_030607715.1). The sequence continues at coordinate 4,525 of JAUWJM010000062.1, read as the reverse complement.
GATTTCCAGGGCAAAAGAGTCCTTCTTTTAGGAGCTGGAGGAGCAGCTTTATCCATTGGATTTTCTCTGCTAAGAGAGAAAGCAGAAGAAATTGTTTTAATTAATAGAACTCAAACTCGGGCTGTAAATTTGTCAAATCGTTTAAAGAGGATATTTCCCTCCTCTTTTCTGCGGGTGATTAAATTTAAAGATAGGGACTCTTTCCCAGGAAAGAAAGATGTTGATCTTTTAATCAATGCTACCTCAGTAGGGATGGGATCAGGAGAACCTCCTTTAATTAACCTTGAAGGTTTCTCTTGTAGGATATTTGTTTATGATATAGTTTACAGGCCCACCCGGTTATTAAAGGAGGCTAAAAAGAGGGATCTTCCCTATTTAAATGGTTTGGAAATGCTTATTTCTCAGGGAGCTTTGTCCTTTGAGTTATGGACAGGAGAAAAGGCTCCTTTGAATAAGATGAGAGAAGCAATAAAAAGGCTAAGGGCAAAGAGCCGTAATATGTGATATGTAAAAACGAAATAAACCAGACCAACGGGATAGACTGAACAAGGCGAAGGGCAAAAGGTAAGAGATGAGAGACGAGAGAGAAGAGAAGAGGTAAAAGGTCGATAAAATGAGTAATTTAATTCGCTATATAACTGCTGGAGAGTCTCATGGACAAGCTCTAACGGTGATTTTAGAAGGTATTCCCTCGGGAGTAAAACTAAGGGTAGATTATATTAATAAGGAACTTAAACGTCGCCAGATAGGTTATGGCCGGGGAGGCAGGATGCAAATTGAGAAGGATGAAGTAAAGATTCTTTCCGGAATTCGCCAGGGGAAAACTCTGGGAAGCCCCATTGCTCTTTTAATACCCAACCTTGATTGGAAAAACTGGGAAAAGGTTATGGCAGTGGAAAAACAAGAGGGAAAAATCTCTTCCTTTACCCATCCCCGACCCGGTCATGCAGATTTAACGGGTGGAATAAAGTATGGATTTTATGATTTAAGAAATGTTCTGGAAAGAGCAAGTGCCAGGGAAACAGCAGTTCGGGTAGCTGCAGGTGCGGTTTGCAAAAAACTCTTAGAGGAATTTAACATTCATCTTTACAACAGAGTTACAGGGATTGGTAGGGAAAGAGATGAGAGTGAATGGAGTTTAATTTTTGACCGATATCCCTTAATTGAAGACTCTCTCCTTCGCTGTGGTGATAAAAAAGTGGAGGAGAGGATGAAGAGACTAATTGATGAGACTAAGAAAAAGGGAGATACTTTAGGAGGAGTTTTTGAAATTGTAGTTACAGGACTTCCTGTTGGTTTAGGAGATTATATTCAATGGGACCTTAAGCTGGATGCTCATTTAGCTATGGCTTTAATGAGTATCCAGGCTATAGTGGGGGTGGAGATAGGGCTTGGATTTGAAGTATCAAAAAGATTTGGCAGTGAGGTTCAAGATGAGATATTTTATCAAAAAGAAAAGGGATTTTACCGAAAAACTAATAATTGTGGAGGGATAGAAGGAGGAATGAGTAATGGAGAACCTCTAATAGTAAGAGCAGCAATGAAGCCGCTTTCTACTTTAGCCAGGCCCCTTTCTTCAGTAGATATTGTAAGCAAGAAAAAAGTTAAGGCAGCTCAGGAAAGATCTGATGTATGTGCTGTTCCTGCTGCCTCAATAATTGGGGAAGCTGTGGTGGGAATTGAGATCGCTCGAGCAATGAGGGAAAAGTTTGCTGGGGATAGCCTTGTAGAGATGAAACACAACTATCTCAGTTATCAGGATTATGTAAGGGAAAGGTAGCCGGTATAAAAGAGTGAAATTACTTAGACAATTGTAGCCGCAACCTTCAGGTTGCGTTTGCTTTCGCAGGCTAAAGCCTGCGGCTACCAGATTATGATTAGGAGGCTAAAGCCTCCTCCACCCATGTGGAGCAAGGGCTTGAAATGAATATAGTTTTAGTGGGATTTATGGGAACAGGGAAAAGCAGGATAGGGAGGTTGTTAGCTAAGAGATTGGAAATGGGATACCTGGATACTGATGAGATAATTGAGAAAAAAGAAGGAAAAAGTATCTCCCAGATTTTTAAGGAAAAAGGAGAGAATTATTTTCGGAAAGTAGAGAGCGAAGTAGTAGAAAAGATAGCAAATCTTAATGGGTATGTAATTGCTACAGGAGGCGGAGTAGTATTAAAACAGGCGAATGTAAACTCTTTAAGAAAAAAAGGATTCATTATCTGTCTTACAACTGATTCAGAGATAATCTGGCAAAGAGTTAAAAATAATAACCAGCGCCCTCTATTTCCCAATCAAAAGGAAAAAGTTAGGGAGCTTTTGAAGAAAAGAGCTCCCTTTTATAGCAGGGCAGATCTTACTCTAAATACTTCCCGTCTTTCAGAGGAAAAGGTGGTTGACAAAATAGTGAGCTCTTTGCCGAGAAAAAAGATTCAGGTTAGCTTAGGACCCAGGAGTTATTCAATCTTTATTGGTTCTAATATAGATGAGGTGGGAAGTATAGCCAGAGATTTTAATCTGGATAAAAAGATACTTATAGTAAGTGATACTAAAGTTTATCCTCTTTATGGAGAAAGGGTAAAGAGATCACTAAAAAAGGCTAATTTTAAATTAAAATCTGTTCAAATCCCTCCCGGGGAAAGATATAAGTCTTTAGCTCAAGCTCACAAGTTGTACAACTTGTGCCTTGACTATAAACTTGAGCGCAATTCCTCTCTCTTAGCTTTGGGAGGAGGAGTAGTGGGAGACTTAACTGGATTTGTGGCTGCTACTTATCTTAGAGGGATAAATTTTCTTCTCATTCCCACCACTCTTTTAGCTCAAGTTGATGCAAGTGTGGGAGGGAAGGTAGCTGTTAATCTTTCTCGGGGCAAGAATTTAATAGGCTCTTTTTATCAACCCAGGTTTGTTTTAATAGACTCTGAAGTGTTATCAACTCTTCCTCCTCGAAGGATAAGGGAAGGGTTAGCTGAAGTGATAAAATCTGCTCTAATTAAAGATAAGAGTTTTTTTTCTTATTTAGAGAGAAATTTGGATAAGGCAAGAATTCTTGATTCTCATCTTTTGCAATTCATTATTGGACAGTCTTTAAAGATAAAGGTGAGGGTGGTGGAAGAGGATGAACGGGAGGAGAAAGGGATAAGGCAGATCCTTAATTTTGGTCATACTGTGGCTCACGCTATAGAGGCCGCTGTTAATTACAAAAGATACACTCATGGAGAAGCTGTAGCTATAGGAATGGTAGCCGCTGGCAGGATAGCTGTGCAAATGGGCTATTTCCCCTTACCCTCTTTTTTAAGATTGGAAAAGCTATTAAGAAGGGTTGGTCTCCCCACTACATTCAAAGGAGTTGATGAGGAAAAATTCTGGCGAGCTCTATTTTTAGATAAGAAGGTAAGGGGAGGAAAGATAAATTTTGTTTTACTTAAGGATATAGGGAAGACTTTTCTTACTCCAGATATTCCTATATCTATTATAAAAGAGGTAATTAAAGGAATAAAAGAATGAAGATACTTGTTATCAATGGTCCCAATCTTAACTTACTTGGAGAAAGAGAGCCTAAAATTTATGGAGAAACTTTTTTAGATGAGATCAATCAGATGATTGAGAAAAGAGCAAAGAAGCTAAGTTGCGAAGTTAAAGTTAAGCAGTCTAACTATGAGGGAGAAATTGTTTCTCTTATTGGAGAAGCCCGGGGTTGGGCTGATGGTATAATAATAAATCCTGCTGCCTATACTCATACCAGTATTGCCATAAGAGATGCTATTATCTCTGTTAATCTACCTACAATAGAGGTGCATCTTAGCAATATATACCAAAGGGAGAAGTTCAGACAAAAATCCCTTATTGCCGGAGTATGTGTGGGACAGATAACTGGTTTCGGTCCTCAAGGGTATCTTTTAGCTCTGGATGCCCTGATGAGTATTTTAACCCAAGAGAGGGAAAAATGAAACTAAAAGAAATTAGAGGACAAATTGATGAGCTTGATTCCAGATTATTAGATTTGTTAAATGAGAGAGTTAAAAAAGTTCTGAAGGTAGCTAAACTTAAAAGGAAAGAAGGAGAGGCTTACTATTCCCCTGGAAGAGAAAGGATAATACTAAATAGGTTAATCAAGCAAAACAAGGGACCTTTACCCAATGATGTGGTGAAAGAGATTATTCAGATTATCTTAAGAGCATCTTTATATTTGGAGAGGAAACTAAAGATAGCTTATTTTGGACCCCCGGCTACTTTCACTCACTTAGCAGCTCTTAAAAATTTTGGCAGACAGGCTGATCTTATTCCTGCAAGAAGCATTGGGGAAATATTTGCCCGAGTAGAAAAAAGAAAAGTTGATTATGGGGTTGTTCCTGTAGAAAATTCTACTGAGGGAGTTGTCTCTTATACCCTGGATATGTTTTTGGACTCAGAGTTAAAGATATGCGCTGAGATAATTTTAGAGATATTTCATCATCTATTGGGCAAGGGAAAGTTGAAAGATGTAAAAAAGGTTTACTCTCACCCTCAGGCTTTAGCTCAGTGCAGAATATAT
>JAUWJM010000148.1 GCA_030607715.1 Candidatus Aerophobota bacterium | reverse complement strand
TTAGACATGAGAGAGTTTCCTCCCACCCAGGTCTGGATCACCTCTGGTGGAAGTATCACTTTGATGATTCCGGCAGCAAATACTCCTAACAAAAGCCAGGGCAGAATAAGCCGGACAAACTGCCCGGTCGCCGCAAGCCAGGATAAAATATCTTCTTTTGCGAACCACACCTTTAGGATAGCAGTCAAAATAGCAAGCAGTATAACTACTATCCACCACTTTCTCCAGGCTCCCAGAACGAGGATAGCCACAAGATCAGCAAAAAAGATAAGAGTGATTAAAGGATTTTTTGTAGATTTTTTCTCCTGATTAATTGCCGGGGCAAATTCTTCCCTTTCTTTTCTTTTTTTCTCAAAAATTACTGACATTATAAAGCCAATGATTATGGAAAAACTAACTGCACCAACTGCTCGCGCCATACCTAAATCAACTCCTAAAAGGCGACCAGAGTAGATGATGGCCAGAAGATTTATAGCTGGACCTGAATACAAAAATGTGGTGGCAGGTCCTATTCCTGCTCCCATACTGTATATTCCAGAAAAAATAGGCAGGATTGTACAGCTACAAACAGCAAGTACTGTTCCGGCCACTGAGGCTACAGTATAGGATAAAGCTTTATTAGCAAAAGGTCCAAGGTGCTTCAGAATGATTTCTTTTCTTACCATACTGCTTATAGCACCTGCTATAAAGAAAGAAGGAATAAGACAGGTTAAAACATGTGCCGATAAATACTCAAGAAGTGCCTGCACTCCGGATAAAAGAATAGACATTAACATCGTTTTTCCCTTTAGGTTTTAATGGTCAAATATAACTGAAAAGAATTAGCTGAGAATAGCAACCTTTTCCCTTGCTGTCTTCTTAATAGAAGAGAGAGCGAGATCAAGTATTTTATACACATTTTCATCCTGAACTCTGTAATAAACGCTTATACCTTCTTTTCGAGAGGAAAGTATTCCTACTCTTTTCAATACAGCAAGATGACGGGAAACATTAGATTGTTCTTCTTTTAGATAGGGTGTAATCTCACAGACACATCTTTCACCTTCTTTAAGGTATTGCACGATTTTTATCCTTACGGGATGAGAAAGTGCCTTAAAATACTCCGCTTGGACTTCATAAATTTTACCCTCCATTATAATTTCTCCTCCCTTTATGCTTAAATAGTTATATATTCATATAATATTATAAACAAAACTATTCCTTTGTCAAGTCATCGCGTTAATGTATCAAGATCCAGCATCTTTAAATATTTTTTAATGTGTTTATTAAAGTGATAACCTAAAGAAGGGCTAACAGCCAGTATTGCTGATGTCTTCCAAAAGAAAGGGCAGAACGAACTATCATTCTACCCTCATATAATTACTTAATCCTCTCTTATTTTACCTTCTCCCTTTCAAGAAGTTTGGAAACATCTTTTACGATCTTTCTTGAAATACGTTCTGCATCCTGTTTCTGTAACTTTGCCCTGAGAGGGATAAAAGGTGCGATCAAAGAAATCTTTTACTGCTCCAGCCATATAGCTAAAATAATCTGGAGAACCGATAGCAATTCCAGATGAATTAATTAAATCCTCCGCAAAATTCTCTTGTCTCCCTGCATCTTCTGGTTAATCGGAACTTGCTCTCTGGGGATTTTCTTTATATAGCTTCAACTCTCTTTATTTGAGGAACTTTTTTCTCCTTTATGTATATTTTAACATTTTATATGAATCACCAACGAAATCCGCTATATCCTGAACCTCACCTCGTTGATAATTGTGGGCAAGGATAACAGCATCCTTCTCTTTTTACAACTCACCCTGGCATAGCAATAATCTCTTTGATTTTAAGGTCAAAGAAATTAGTAGAATAAGCTGGCATTAAGACGATAGCTGTATCAGCCCCTTGGTTAGTCCCTCCTACCGCTATTACTTCTTCTTTTGGAGAAATAAGCCCGGCGTCAGCAGCCATTACCGTTATCTCCACAGCTACTTTCATTCCCTGAGAAAAACAATAAAGAGTATAAGCTATAAGTTCAGTATCAGGTAAACCTCCAAATTTTTCCTTTATAGCAGTTCCAATGTTACCCATGAGAACATGAGTAGCAGTTAAAAATCTCACTCCTGAATTTTCTGCCTCTCTTACTTTCTCCCAATCGGGTTCCCTATAAAGTTTCCATGTTCCCGCATGAAGGGTAACCGCTATAATTTTTATCCCCAGCCCCTTAAATAAATCAACTGCCTTTAAAGCAGTATCTCCACTGCTTGTAGCAAGGACAACTTTTTTAATTCCTAATAATTTTGCTCTTTCTCTAACTACCTCAAGTATTGCCTCTGTATTATGGGCTCCCGGCTTCTTAAAAAAGATTATCTCTCGTTTAGTCATTATTCCCTCCTCTATCTTACTTTATCGCTATTATTTTCATCTTTTCTTTGGTTAGCTATAGCCTGTTCTGTGGAACCACTCCTTACTCTTATATTCAGCAATCATATTTTTCACTGATAATCCCCCTTTAATTTGTTCGCCCAGCTTATATGTTTAATTTTTCTCCAATCTTTATTTAGGATTTCAGCGCCTTTCTTATCTACCTCTAATGGGTCACCAGATAAGATTAAACCAAACTTTTTTTGGTGTTCCCCATATCTCTCCACCTATCTGGCCAATAGAAGCATCTACTATAGCTAAATCAGGAAATTTACAGAGTAAAATATCATGAATAGAATAATCAATAATAGATTACTTGTAAGAGGTAAATTTTACCAAAGCTAATCTTCTCATCTTTTTGTTTGTCAGTATTAAACTAATCTTTATCTTTTCGATAATCTAATTTTAATTTTTTTATGACAAAAAGCAAGAACTTGAAACCAAAAATTGCCTCATCCCTTTGAAATTCTTCCAGTTTTTTTCATAGATAATCCTTTTCAGGTTATTCAAAGCCAACATTTTTATTTTGAGTGCAGGAGATGGATATACCCTTTCTTAAATTGCCATAACATTTTTTGTTACATTTTATACATCTAATGATCTCCTCTTCTCTTTTCTCTTTAACCTTTTTAGGCCAGTAAGGATCGGCAATGAGTCTTCTCCCTTATAGCCCTTAAACACCCAGGGCCAAGATTCATCCGTTTCTCCATGCTTCCCCCAAATTTGTCATTTCGGCGGTTCAAAATAGGGGAAAAGAACTGATTGAGAAAATAAGTGTGAGCTCCGTGGATTTCTACTCCATCAAAACCAGCCTCCTGTACCAAAAGAGAAGAGACGGCAAACTTTTCAACTATCTCTTTAATTTCCTTTTCAGTTACCTCTCGGCTACCCCCTGTGGCTGAGGGAGCAACTACCTCACCGCTTTGTAATTTACTACCCTGAAAAAGCTGAATGATGATACCTGAGCCCTCTCTGCGAACGGCTTCCGAGAGCAATGAAAGAGCTCCTTTGCCTTATTACCTATTTTGTCATTAGAGATTCTGGAAAGTAAAATTTAGACGGAATCATCCATTTGTCATACTCCCACGCTATTGCTGATGATAACAGAGTTGCGAGGATAGCTAACTAAATGTTAAAGCAATCCAATCACCGACATAATGAGCTATAACTACAACTACCATCGCAATGATCAAGTGCTCTGCAATTACCTTCCAGGATTTTACTTTCTGTTCCTTGGCGATACTAAAACTAAGAATGCTTAGTATAGATAACCCCCAAATTACACTTACCACAATCGCTGTTGAAAGTTCAAGCAATAACACCGGGATAATAAATATTAAAGCGAAAACAAACTTAAAGAAGAAGGTGTAAAGCGTTGATTCCCATATTTCCCTGGCAGTATGTTTATTTTCGGATTCTTCAGAGATATGAATACCTAATGCATCTGAAAATGCATCAGCTATTGCTATTGTCAATATACCTCCAATAACCACAAGCCTTGAATGAGTACCAGAATGTAAGCCTACCATTAATCCAAGTGTTGTAATTATTCCAGAAGTTAAACCAAAACTAAGCCCTATTTTTAGCGAATGTTTCATTGTAAAGTTTAGATCTCCGACTTAAAGTTTCTGAACCACTCACGACTTTTTTTCGATCCTTGCTTGTCACTAACATTGTAAGTATATAAAAAATTTCCATAAAAAGCAAGCAGATACTTCATATCTTCTTCTTTAAGCTCTGTTTATGCGGAATAATTGCCGAGATGAAAAAGATCAACAAAGAACTCTACCTTGTACTTAACCTTTATCGATTAACAAATAAGGTTAAAAATACAGGCTTTGGGGTCTTTCCTGTTTTTACTGGCTGGGAAGAATTAATTTTCACCATTCAACTATGTAAAGAGTTTTTCACACAGTTAAAGGCTACCTTTGTTATGG
>JAUWJM010000174.1 GCA_030607715.1 Candidatus Aerophobota bacterium | reverse complement strand
TTATGGACAACCTCTCGAGGAGAATATGTCCCATCGGAGTAAGTGGTATGAATATGAAGGTCTATTTTGGACAATTTTTTTCTCTTTTTAGTAATTAATTTATCTGGGAAATACTGAAATTCCTTTATAATACACAAATTGGAACGAATGTCAATACCGATTTTTAAGAAGTTTTCCTGAAACTGGAGTGACTGCTCTTGACGAATTCCTGAGGTTATGCTATTATTCAACAACTGGGAGAAAATAGCTCGTTAAATGCTTTCTAGGAGCTTTTTCAATTCAATTAAGATCAAAGGAGGTGAAGAAATATGAACAAAGCCGAACTGGTGGAGAAGGTAGCTGCTGAAGTTGGCCTCACTAAGAAAGATATTAATAATGTTATTGACGCAATGACTTCAGCTATTACCAATGCTCTTAGCGATAGGGAGAAAGTTACCTTAGTAGGCTTTGGTACTTTCTTGGTGCAGACAAGAAAAGCTCGTCGGGGGGTGAATCCTCAAACTGGGGACAGGATTGATATACCAGCCAAGGATGTTCCTAAATTCAAGTCAGGGCAAGCTTTAAGAGAAGCAGTGTTATAAAATTATGGGATTACGGGAGCCAGGAGAATTTCCCTGGCTCCCTCTGTAAGTAAGTAGAGTTTAGCAAAAATTGAACATTACTTAAAATGATTGATTCTTATGGATTTGGCATGATAGTGGTAAATGGTAAAAAATACTATTCGGATGTTATTGTTTATCCGGATAAAGTGTCCAGTCAGTGGTGGAGGGAAGAGGGGCATTTACTTGTTCCTGAAGATTTAGAAAAAGTAATTGAGGCTAAACCTGAGATACTTATTGTGGGCACAGGGAATTTAGGAATGATGAAGGTTCCCTCTTCCACTCAGCAATGGATTTAGGCTCAGGGAATTCAGTTAAGGATAGAATTTACCCAAAATGCCTGTCAAATTTACAACCAGGTTTTTCAGTCTAAAAGAGCTGTAGCCGCTCTTCATCTTACCTGTTAATAAAAAAACAAACCTATTTACCGCAGAGGTCACGGAGTGCGAAGAGATAAATTAAAAAAGAAAAATTTTAAATTTGACTATTTTCAGTGAATTCAGTGTCTTCAGTGGTTGATTTTTCTACCAGGTTTGTTAAAATAAGATTAAATTTTGGGGATGTAGCTCAGTTGGGAGAGCGCTTGCCTCGCATGCAAGAGGTCGGGGGTTCGAATCCCCTCATCTCCACTAAAGGAGCTAAAAATTGCCTTATCAAGTTTTAACTAAAAAGTGGAGACCTCAGTTATTTGAAGAAGTTGTGGGACAGGACCATGTGATTCGGACCTTAAAAAATGCTGTAGACTTAGGAAGGATTACTTGTGCTTATTTATTTGCCGGCCCCAGAGGGACGGGCAAAACCAGCACTGCTCGTATTTTAGCTAAGGCTTTAAATTGTGAATCTGGTTCTACTCCTACTCCTTGCAATGTATGTTCTAATTGCCAGGAAATAACTAGAGGAGAATCCCTGGATGTCCTGGAAATTGATGGAGCATCTAACAGAGGAATTGATGAGATAAGGCAACTTCGGGAGAGAATAAGTTTTTCTCCTATTAAAAGCAGATTTAAGGTATATATAATAGATGAAGTTCATATGTTGACCAATCAAGCTTTTAATGCACTTCTCAAGACTCTGGAGGAACCTCCCTCTCATGTAGTTTTCATATTTGCTACCACTGCTCCCCAGAAACTCCCTTTCACCATTGTCTCACGTTGCCAGAGATTTAATTTTCATAGAATAAGTATTTCTGATATTCTTTTACGACTAAGGCAAATTGTTAAAAAAGAGGAGATTAACATTACCCAGGAGGCTCTACATTTAATTGCTCAGGGAGCAGAGAGCAGTATGAGAGATGCTGAGAAGATACTTGATCAACTCATCTCTTATGCTCAAGACCAGATAAAGGAAGAAGATGTTAATGAACTTCTGGGAATGGTGGAAAGAGGCTATCTTTTCCAGCTTACAGAAAATTTATCCCATAAAGATGCTTTAAGTAATGTTAAACTGTTAAATCAACTTCTGGAAAGAGGAAAAAATCCTGAATGGATTGTAAAGGGATGGCAGAAGTGGGTTAGAAATTTAGTTATGCTAAAAATAAGTGAAAAAGGAAGTTTTCCCCCTTTTCTTGACCAGGATAGAAAGCTTTTAGAAAAGCAGGTCTCTTATTTTAGTTTAAAGGAGCTCCTTTCCTTTATGGATAATCTTTCCCAGACCCAGAGAAAAATACATTTTTCTTCTAATCCTCAGATTCATCTGGAGGTTTTAATGGTTCAACTTGCTTATCAGGACGCTGAGATAGATCTTTTAGAGGAAAAAGATTTGGCACTAACTAAGATATACAAAAGAATAGTTGACCTGGAAGATAAATTAGCCCGCTCAGTTTTTCTCCCTCTAAAGAGGAAGAAGAAAGAAAAGATGCAAAATCTCCTTTGGAAAAACCCCGGGAGGATGAATGGAGAAAGAATTGGAATTTAACAGTAAAGGAGATTAAAGAAAGAAAAAGACACCTGGGAATGTTATTGGAAAAACTAAAGGTTTTATCTTTGAGTAAGAAATCAATAACCCTTGGTTTAGAGGGAGAATTTAATAAGAAAATTCTGGAGAGAGGAGAAAATAAAGAGCTGATTAATAAAGTTGCCGAGAATTTTTTTTCTTCAGGATTTTGCGTTAATTGGCATCTACTTGATGTGAAAGAGGAGGAAAAGAAGCAGTTAATTAGCTCTTCTTTGCGAGATGTAGTGTCCCGAGCTATAGATTTATTTGAAGGAGAAATAGTTAAAGACAATATCAGGAGGTATTGATGTTTGAGATGGCTAAACTTTTAAAAAACTTTCAAAAAATTCAGGGAGAGATGAAGAAAATACAGGAAGAGTTGTCAAAAGAGGTAGTAACTGGTTCCAGTGGAGGAGGAATGGTAGAGGTTACTATGAATGGAAAATTTGAAGTGATGGATGTAAAGATAGAGAAAAGATTAATTCAAGGCAAGGATGTGCAGATGCTTGAGGATTTAATTGTGGCGGCAGTAAATAATGCTATGAAG
>JAUWJM010000034.1 GCA_030607715.1 Candidatus Aerophobota bacterium | reverse complement strand
GGTGGGTATACACCTTGCTTTTGTGCTGTTTAATCCTCTCCCGATGTTGGTCTTCTGGGGAATGTTTATGGGTCCTCTTCCGGATGTGCTCGTTCAGTGGTTCGTCTATCTACAGAAAAATCTTTCTATAGCCACCCATGTCATCAATTGGGTGTCTCCCTTTTCCTATCTTTCTCGGGGGATGGAGTCAATAAGTGTTGGGAATATTAGACCATTCCTGGTTAATATACTTTATTCGATTATCTACACCGCAGTTTTATTAATTCTTTCCATCTATATTTTGAAACTAAAGGGGGTAAAAGAATGAGAAAAATTATTCTTTTTATAGGGATAGCTTCCATATTAATTCTTAGTTTAGATAAGATAGGTTTTGCTCAGCAAAAACCTTCCTTTGCTCCTTCTTTAAGGGAGGAGCTGGTCTATGGATTTAGTGTGTTTGACGGTAAGGGCTACAGTGGGGGATTTGTTCCTGAAACTGAGGATACCATTTACCTTATTGCTGACCATGGCAACACTTTCTCAGCCAAAAAAACCCTGGTTTACTTTTGGCCCATCACCGGTAAATATATGGCTGGATTTAAGAGCTTAAATGAGGAAGTAGAAGGAACCTTAGAGGTGCTCAAGGAAGGCAAAGTCATTAAAGAACTAACCAAGGAGGATAATGTTTTATCTTTTCCTGAAGGTTACTTTGGTGAAAAATCTTTATTTTACAAAGGAGAGAATGCCTTTAAAGAGTTTGATAAATATAAAGAAGCTGTAGAGGATTATTACAATGAGATAAAGAAATATTATGAAGCCCAAACAGAATATAGAGAAAAGTTAAACGAATTTTTTGAACAAATTAAAAAAAGAAGAGAGGCCGGAGAAGAAGGGGATTTAAATATTGAAGTCCCTAAGGAACCACAACCCCCCAAGACACCTTCCTTTTATGTAACTGAACCTAAGAAAGATTTTATTTTAGATTTACCCGTAGGGAAATACCAGATAAGATTAAGAGCTAAGGATGAAACTATAGTTGAGGGTAGTGAGAAAGATGTTGTGGTCTTTACTTCTCGAAGGACAGGTGGTATAGGATACGAGATAATCCCGGGTAACAGATGGACAAAGAGAGAGTCCTGTAATGATCCTGCTATGATAATTTATGCGGCAGGGGAAAATACTCTTTATTTTCGCCCTTATTCTCAGGATGAATACAATGAACTGTATTACAACAAATTAATAGAACCTCAAAATGAGGGAAGAGAGGAAAATTGGAAGTGGGTTCACACTTCTCCTATTAAAAATGTCTCTCTTCTTTTCTTTGGTCAGGGTAAAGTATTAGAGAAAATAGATAGAAAGCCTTTTTATGTAAAACAGATTTCTGGTCCAGAGCTGGGATACGATATCATAGAGTATAACGAAAAAGATCTTCCTTATCAACAACCTACGTTTGAAGGTTATCAGTTAAATCTTTCTTCTCAACTTAAAAAAACGGGCTATCAGATTTCCATGCAAAAAAAAGATGAAAATACACCTCTGGCAAAGAGTGAAAGAGTAATAAGGCTGGTGCGGAAAGAAAATTCTTTTTTCTTACTTATTCTTTCCCTTTTCCCTTTAGTGGTTGGAGTTACTGTCTTTATTCTAAGAAAAATAAAGGCAAGAGCGTAAAGATATTTTTAATTTAAAGTAATTGGTTCCTTTGCCCTCAAGGCTTTCTCTACAAGTTTTATAGCACAGTACTTTCCACACATAGTGCATACATCAGAAACTTTAGGTTTACTCTCCTCTCTCATCTTTTTAGCAAGTTCTGGATCAATGCAAAGCTCAATTTGCCTTTTCCAATTTCTCTTTTTCCTCATCTCAGCTATTTGTTTATCCCAATCAGCCGCCCCCTTTAATCCCTTGCTGATATCTCCTACATGGGCAGCAATTCTGGTAGCTATTACTCCCTGTTTGACATCCTCCACAGTGGGAAGTCTTAGATGCTCTCCCGGAGTGACATAACAAAGAAAATCTGCTCCCACACTGGCCGCATAAGCTCCTCCTATAGCTGATGTTATATGATCATAACCAGGAGCAATATCTGTAACTATAGGACCTAAAACATAAAAGGGAGCATTATGACATAATTTCTTCTCTAATAAAATATTTGCCTCTATCTCAGAAAAAGGTATATGGCCAGGTCCCTCTATCATTACTTGAACATCTTCATCAAAGGCTCTTTTAGCTAACTCTCCTAAGAAGATTAACTCCTGGAACTGAGCTCTATCAGTGGAGTCAGCTAAACTACCTGGTCTTAACCCATCTCCCAGGCTTAAGGTTAAATCATATCTCCTGGCTATTTCAAGAAGACGATCATAATCTTCATACAGAGGATTCTCCTTCCCGTTAGCTATCATCCAGGTAGCAAGGAAGGCCCCTCCTCTTGATACTATATCAATCATCCTTCCCTCTATTCTAAGACGCTCCAAAGCAATTTGATTTAACCCACAGTGGACAGTAATAAAATCAACTCCATCTTTAGCCTGTTGTTCAATTACCTCAAAAATCTTATCTTTTTCCATTTTAATTAGACTTCCCTTTTCTGCTATGGATTCAACAACGGCCTGATAGATGGGAACTATCCCTACAGGAATGTGGCTATTCCTCAAAATAGAGCGACGGATCTGGTCTAAATCTCCCCCTGTGCTTAAATCCATTACAGTATCTGTTCCAGCTTCCTCAGCTACCTTTAATTTCTCAAGCTCAAGGTTAATATCGGCTAAATCAGGCGAGGCGCCGATGTTTGTATTTACCTTAGTTTTTACACCCTTGCCAATGGCCTTGGGAAAAGAAAGACTATGAACCACATTTTTAGGAAGAACTAGCTCTCCACTGGCTATTTTCTCTCCTAAAATCTTTTCTGATATACCTTCCTCTTGAGCTACCTTTTTCATCTCCGGGGTAATCTTCCCCTTTTTAGCTTCGCTTAATTGAGTCATTATTATTCTCCTTAAGATTCTTTGTTACTATTTTAATACTGTTACATTATAGTAAAAATACCTTTACTGTCAATTTGAATATAAGCTTGACAGGTATGCTGAATTTATTAGACTTTACAAAAAAGTTAACCAGGAGGTATAAGGATGCGTGTAGGTATTTTAACCGGTGGGGGAGATTGTCCAGGACTTAATGCTGTAATCAGAGCAGTTGTTGTTCAGGGAGAAAGGGAAAACTGGGAAATGATTGGATTTAAGGATGGATGGGCTGGGGTTCTTGAAAATAGATGGGAGGAGCTTACCGAAGAAAAAGTAGAGGATATTCATCGGGAAGGAGGAACAATCCTGCATACCTCTCGCACCAATCCCTTTAAAGAAGAAAATGGGCTACAGAAGATAAAAAACACTTTAAAGGGAATTAAGGTAGATGCTCTGGTAGCTATTGGCGGAGACGATACCCTGGGAGCAGCTAACAAGCTTTATCAGGAAGGAATAAAAATAGTTGGTGTCCCAAAAACTATAGATAACGATCTTTCTGCAACTGATTATACTTTTGGTTTTGATTCTGCAGTTAATGTTGCCGTAGAGGCAATGGATAGACTTCACACCACAGCTAAATCTCATCATCGAGTTATTGTAGTAGAAGTAATGGGGCGTCACGCGGGCTGGATAACCTTAGAAGCTGGGATAGGAGGAGGTGCCCATATTATACTAATCCCTGAGGTTCCCTTTGATGTAGAAGAGGTCTGCCAGGCTTTAATTAAGCGAAAAAATAAAGGGAAATCCTACAGCATAGTTGCTGTGGCTGAAGGAGCTAAAGTAGTTAAGGGAAGTGAGTTTCTCACTCATGGGGTAAGCGGTGAGGAAAAAAGGGATGCTTTTGGCAATATTCTCTTAGGAGGGATTGCAAGAGTTCTGGAAAAAGAAATTGCAAAAAGAACAGAATTTGAGACAAGATCAATGATTTTAGGGCATATTCAAAGGGGTGGAAGACCATCTGCTTTTGATAGATTTTTAGCTACCAGATTTGGACTTAAAGCAGCAGAACTGGTGAAGAAAAAAAAATTTGGCCAGATGGCTTCTCTTCGAGGAACAGACATTATCTCTGTGCCTCTAAAAGAAGCAGTGGGAAAAAGAAAAGAGGTTCCCCGGCAGCTTTACGCAGAGATGAGCAAAACTCTTCTATAGAGGTCTGCCCTTTTATCCGGATACACTTATCTGCGAGAAATAAAAAGGGGGTGTTTTGGTTGACCCTACAAAACGGGAAGTTCTGCCTATACCAACTACCCTGTTAAGTAAATCGTAAGAGTTACCACTAACCATTATATCCTTTACCCTTCCCACTACTTTTCCCCTCTCTATCTTATAGCCAAGGTCTAAATTCACCGAGAACTCTCCCATCAAAACATTACCCTGCCCACTTCCTATTACTTGATCTACAATTATACCTTCCCTGATATCGGCTATCATTTCCTCCAGACTCGTCTTTCCCTCATTAACTAAAAAATTAGTGGTTGAGGGTGAAGGTAAACTATCGTATCCTCTGTCTCCATTAGCTGTGCTTTCAGCTTTTAAAATTGCCGCTGTTTGCAGATCATAAATAAAGTTTTTTAACACTCCTTCTCTAATTATAGGAGTGGGATGAGAAGGCATTCCCTCTCCATCTATAGGAGAGGAAGAGATACCGTAGGCAAAGGTAGCATCATCGGCAATACTAATGGATGGAGAAACTATAGGTTTTTCCAATTTAAAGAGCAGAGGAGATATCTTTTTTTGTACCATTTTACCGTTGATCCCTCTTTTAAGAGCTTGAAAAATAATGGGCATTGCCTTAGAGGTAAAGATAACTGGATAGCTGCCCGGGGAAATCTTAACTGATTTTTTAGCAAGTTCTGCCTGTTGGATAATTTTCTTAGCTAAAGAAGTAGAATAATCATGATACTGACAATTTGCTTCCTTCTCTCCTATTTCCAAAAAATTTCCCTCCTCAGCTAAAAAGACATAGATAGAAAAAGCATAAAAACTCTTCCTGTAGGAGTATTTAAATCCCTGGGAATTTAAAATTGCAACCTCACTAACCGCTTTTTCTGCTTCTACCTCGCACTCAAAATAAGGTGCCTCTTTTAAAATTAACTCAATAGCCCTTTCTCCCTCTTTAATCATATCTTCTATCTTTAAAGAAGGAACCTGGGAGTCAAAGCAATCAACAGGATTTATCCTGTTAAAAGGGGGAAACTGAAACAGAGCTTTTTGACCAAATTGAGCCGAGATAAAAGCTGACCTTATTAGAGAGCTAAAACCGTTTAAGTTAGTAGTGCTGGAAAAACCAATTTTCCCATTCTTTATTATCCTTAACCCTGTGCCATTTTGAAAAGAGGTGTCTATAGATTTTAATCGGTTAGACTGAAAATTAACTGTAGTTATCTCAGCTTTCTCCTGATAAACTTCTGCTTCTTTGGCTCCTCTAAAAAGTGCTTCATCTAAGATTTTTTCCATTTATTTTCCTCCCACCACTAAATCCGTTATTCTAATATGAGGACCTCCCGTAGAAACAGGAAGAGGAGACTGCTCACCTTTGCCGCATCCGCCCGGGCCTGTAAAAAGAACTAAATCATTCCCTATGGCATCAATATTCTTTAAAGTAGTGAAAATATTACCGGTTAAATTAAAATCTCTTATTAGCTTTGTTAGCTTACCATCTTCTATAAGATATCCCTCTTCAGGAGCAAAGGTGAACATCTCCAGGTTAGTTTGCCCACCTTGAAAACCCCTGGCATATATTCCCCTTTTCACCCCTGATATCATCTCTTCTCTGCTCATATCTTTAGGTTCAATGTAGGTATTGCTCATTCTCACTATGGGAGGATACTCATAGCTTATAGCCCGGGCATTCCCTGTGACTTCCTCCCTCATTTTAGCTGCTGTTTCTCTAGAATGAAGTCTACCTACTAATTTACCTTCCTTAATCAAGTAAGTTTTTCTTGAGGCTACTCCCTCATCATCGTAAAGGTAAAAACCACCCTCACCTGGAATAGTAGGCTTATCCACAATATTAAGGTTTTGATTCCCAAAAACTCTCCCCAATCTCATTATCTTAAGTAATCGCTCATTCTCATAGAGAAAATCAGCTTCAGATAAGTGTCCAAAGGCCTCGTGAGCAAAGACACCGCTTAATTTTGGATCTACAACTACTGTGTATTTTCCCTTTTCAGTTGGCCCGGCATTAAGTAAATTTAAAGCTCTTTGGGAGGTTTCCTCTGCCTTTTTTTCTTGATTTTCTACCAATTCGTATCCCCCTATTCCTCCTACTCCCTCATGGGTTGATTGAATGTTATCCCCTCTTCTGGCAATAGCTGTCATTCCCAGGATGGTATGAAACCTCTCCTGTTGAATATAAGTTCCCTCTGAATTAGCAAAGTATTTCATAGTATGCACATCTGCATATCTTAAATCAGAGGTCTGAATCTCCTTTGCTGAAAGAAGAATCTTGTTATAGCGAGTGCACAGCCCATACTTTTCTTCCAAAGAAATCTTGCGGGGGTCTTTTTGTGCAGTGCCTGGTATAATTTTTACCAAGGAAGGAACTTCTGCAAGATTAATTGGGTTTGCTTTAATTAAACGAGCCTGTCTAATAGCAAAATTAAGGTAGGAGGATAGCTTATCTAAATTATTAAAAGAAACAAAACTCCATCCCCCTTTTTGTCTGGCTCTGATTCCTCCTCCTCTCTCTATAGATTCATCTATGGATTCTAACTCTTTTCCCACATAGTGAATATGAACTGAAACTATCTCCTCATATCTAATCTCCACATATTCACTTTGAACTTTTTCCAGGCAGGAAAATAGATGGGATCTCATCAGGAAGCCTTTTCCATAATTTCATCAGTTATATCAAAGTTAGCAGAAACTTTCTGCACATCATCTAAATCTTCAAGAGCATCCATTAACCGCAGCATTTGAAAAGCTTCCTTTTCCTCAAGAGAAACTGTAGTTTGAGGAATCATTGTTAATTCCAGAAGCTCCGGAGCCAAACTTGCTGCTTTAATCTTCTCTTCTACCTGGCCAAATCTTTCGCTTTCAAAAATAATCTCTATAGTATCTTGCTCATCTTTTATATCTTCGGCCCCTATCTCTACTGCTAATTCAATTGTTTTATCCTCATCTACCTTTTTCTTAGTAAAAACAGCTAAACCTTTACGATCAAACAGCCAGCTTACACATCCTGCTTCTCCCATATGCCCTCCATGGCTGGTTAAAATATGTCTGATTTCTGAGATAGCTCTTTTTTTATTATCTGTAACTGCTTCAATAAACAAAGCTACTCCTCCAGGACCATATCCCTCACAAGTAATCTCCTCATAACTTACTCCAGGAAGCTCTCCTGTTCCTCTTTGAATAGCTTTTTTAATATTTTCCTTAGGCATGCCGGTCGCTTGAGCCGTTTCCACAATCATCCGTAAATTAGCATTGGTATCTGTATCCCCTCCTTTTCTTGCTTCTAGAGTTAATTTTCGAGTAAGTTTGCTAAATGTTTTCCCTCTTTCAGCATCTTTTTTAGCCTTTTTGTGCTTTATACTACTCCATTTAGAATGTCCTGACATAAAATCACCCCCTTTTTTATTCTTTAAATATAGCAAAAAGGGAGGGAGATGTCAAATGGCTTTAGGTTCAGTAAAAATTAAAGTTAACCACTATTGTTTGCACTGAATATCTCTACACAGTTTCTTCCTTTTTGTTTTGCTTTATACAAAGCAAGATCTGCCTTATTTAGCAGATCTTGATAATTATCTGCATCCTGAGGATAAGTGGCTATGCCAATGCTTACGGTGAGGTGAAACTTTTTTTCAAAGGAAAGCTCTTCTACCTTACCCCTTATTCTTTTTGCTACCTGATAGGCTGCTTCATTGCTAGCATGAGGCAGAATAATCACCAATTCATCCCCTCCATAACGAAAGGGAATATCTATTCTCCTTATACAAGTTTTTATAATTTGACCAATTCTTTTCAAAGCCTCATCTCCAACCAGGTGTCCGTAAGAATCGTTAATTGATTTAAGCCAATCAACATCTAAGAAGATGAGAGACAGGGGATAATTATTTCGAGAGGACCTTGTTAGTTCTTCTTTTAAACGTTCATAAAGATAATTCTGATTGTAAAGACCAGTTAGACTCTCAGTAATAGCATTTTGATAGATTTGCTCTAAGTGAACTCTATTTATTATAGCCAGAGTTGAGAGTGAGGCAAACATCTGGGCAACTCTTACTTCTAACTTGGAAAACTTCCTTTTCTTTCGGGTATAAATAGAGAAAATCCCTAAAACCTTATCCTTTGTCTTTAAAGGAACAGTTAATAAAGAGGTAAATTTGCTGGTTTCTTTCCCATTCCAGGGATAAAGAGGTTCCCGGGAAATATTTAAACATTGAATGGGCTCTTCCTTTAAAAAGGCTCTTCCGGCAATACTTTTCTCATTTATAGATAAAATTTTAGTATAGGGTGGCCTATGAGTTTCAGAGGTAGATTTTAATATAAGTGAGCTTTGATCTTTATCGGCAAGTCTTAAGGTTCCTGCATCTGCTCGGAGAAAATTAACTCCTGATTTAACAATACTATCCAGGAGTTTGGGGAGAGGTTGTTCAGATAAAATCTCCTCGTTAATCTCTAAGAGAGTGTGCAATTTTTGAGATTCCCGAATGATCATTTTAATTTTGTGACGTGCTTTCCTGCTCATGGGAAAATCTATTATTTTTTCTAAAATTCTCTCATTGATTCTTTGCTCTAATTATTGCCTTGACTATTGGCTTATAAGTAAAAGAATGCATTAACTCAGATTTGGTAAACTACAAAAACTATTTTATGGGTAGGGGAGGCTTTAGCCTCCCAAACTATGCTTTTAAAGGGCGACTAATCTCGCCTTATCTAAAAAAGAGAATTTTTTGTTTGTCTTCGCCCTCCTTTTTATTCTAAAGGAGTATTATATTCCCAAAGATAATTTAACCTCTCTTGATAAATTTCAATTATTTTCTTTTCATATAGATTGCTAAAGGAGCTCTCTCCACCTGCGCCAGATTCATCTATGAACTCCAAAAGGTTTTCCTCGTTTTTTTCTTCGGCTGATTTGCTCCAGTTATAAGAACCAGTAAACAAAATTTTTCCATCTATTATAGCTATTTTATTATGCATAATGCCTCCGTGCCTATCCTGTATAATAGCTATATCATTACTTAAAAGATAATTATATTTTGAGTATTTCCCCTTAGATTGACCTTTATCCATTAAAATTCTTATTTTAATCCCTCTGTTTTTAGCTCTAATGATTGCTTCGGCTATTGTCTCATAGGTAAAAGAATATATAGCTATATCAACATAAGATTCTGCATTATCTATTTGCTTTATAATTTCTTCTCCTGCACCACCTTTCGGGGAGAAAAATACTCTAATCTCAGCAAAAGAAGATAAATTGATAATTAAAAGAGAGCCTATAACCGCAAATAAAAAAGCTATTCTATGTCTCATTTTCTGTAATTGTTTACCATGGAGATCACTAAGTATAAAAATAAATCGTTTAAAATAAAAAGATTTTTTTGTTTGTCATTGCGAGCGGTAGCGAAGCGACCTCTTGGAAAATAAAACCATCCCCTTTTACTTTTATCTCTGTGTACTCTGCGTACTCTGCGGTGAATAATTGCTTTGTTTTTTTATAAATAAAGCCATCCTATGAGCATCTTTTGTAAGAGATAACCTATCATAGGCAAAGCCTATTACCATCGCACCAATTATGGAGAAAACAATACCTAAAACTTCAGCAAAAATCCCTATCCCTTTTGCATAAAAATACATCCTTATTCCGACAGGTATCAAGATGATTCCCATAGCAATAATAAACCAAAGCATTATTACTTCTCTTTTATGTCGTTTTAATCGTTTTGCTATCTGCATCTCCAAAGATATTTTAGCCATTTCTTCGCACCTCTCCCATATATTATTTTTCTTCGCTTAAAATTTTATATCCAATTTCTGATTTATCTACAGAAAAATTTATCTTGACTAAATGAAGTTTCTCCAGATTTTGGATAGTTTTCTTTAGTTTTTCCCTGCAAAAATGAGGAGCCAGGTAATAGCTAATGTCCTTCCAACTTATTTTTCCCTCTCCATTTGAGATATCAGCAAATATTAGCAAAAGAAAATATAATCTAACCTCTTCCGAAGATAAATTCTTCCATAACTCCTTTTCAGTTATTATCCATAGTAATTTCCGCTTATCTATACTCATAGTATTTTCTCTATCTATATAATAGGATAAATAATAATTATTGTCAAGGAAATATACGATAAATAAATCACCTTGAATAATTGACAATTTAAGCAAATAATTTAGTATAATAGCAAATGTGAGGTAAGAATGAGCATAGGGGAAAGACTAAAGACTTTAAGAAAAAATTTAGGATTAACTCAAAAAGGATTTGCTGGAAAGGTTGTGGGGAAGATTGATTATACCTACATTGGGAAAGTAGAAAGGGAAGAGCAGTATCCTTCTTTAAAAATGCTGGAAAAAATAGGGAAATCTTTTAATGTTCCTTTAAGTTACTTTTTTCAGGATGAGAGTATCTTAAAATCTCTGAATCTTCTCCCGGCTGAGATAAAGAAACTACTTAAAGATAGGAAAAGGCAGGCTCTTTTAAGGATATCCCAGGGATTGGATGAACGTGATCTTTTCTTAACAATGCAGATAATCAATATTCTTAGCCAAAATAAGCCTTCTCAGGTATTGGAGAGAAAAGGCGAGTATGGAACAATAAGTGAGAAAAAAAGAAGAATCTTAATTGGTAAGATAGAAAAAGTCTTAGCCGCTTCTTCTTATAGTTTGTCCTTAAAAGAATCCTGGGTAAGGGAAGTCTTAAAAATAGCCCTAAATGCTCTTAAACAATACTAACTTAGTTATAACAAATCAGTTTTCATTAGAAGTCTTTGAATGAGCCTTTAACCCAGATTCGGTAAACTGGTAAAACTCTTCACCTGGGAGAGAGAAATTATCTTAATGAAAAGAAGAAATAACTTTTGACATTACCATCATATCTTAAAAGAGGAGTTAAATGAAGAACTTTAGAAATAAGGGGCTCTTGATAGGATTGGTGCTTGTAACCTTATTAGGAGTGAGCTCGCTTGTCGGTGCCCAAAAGGTCACTATCTCCATGTCAGTATGGGGAGCGGCCTGGGAGGATTTTCTTTACACCGATGTGATTATACCTCAATATGAAAAAGAAAATCCTAATGTTGACGTTAAATTTTACTGCTATGAAAACTACGGTGAAAAGCTACCAGTTCTCTTTGCAGAAGGAGAAGCTCCAGATGTAATGCGTAACAATGTAGCAAATATTGGATGGCATGCTCGAGCAGGAATACCTGCTCCCTTAGATAATTATATTAAGGAATCAGAAGATATTAACTTGAATGATTTCTTCTCCTCTCCCTTTGAGTGTATGAGCTACTTGGACTCTATATACATGCTCCCCGCAGGTATTAATCTGGCTACTGTCCTTTATTACAATAAAGACCTTTTTAACAAGGCAGGGGTAAAGTATCCTAATTCTGACTGGACATTGAATGATTTAGAAATAGCAGCTAAGAAAATGACAGGTGGAGGCCAATACGGATTTCTTTGGGCCTTCCCACAAATCATGTTTAGAGCATTGAATCTTGACTTAGGTGGTTCTGTTTGGGATAAGTCTAAAAAGAAGTGTATTATTGATAACCCTATAGCAATAAAAGCTGCCAACATGATACAAAAATGGATATTTGAGGATGGAATTGTTCCCAGGGTGGGTCCAGGTCAAATCAGAACAAGCTCGTATGCTATGTTTATGGGAGGAAAACTGGCTATGATTGCAGAAGGTGGCTGGGCTTGTCCTGCTTTTAAAAGGGATGCACCCAACCTAAACTTTGCACGAACCAGCATTCCCAGAGCTAATCCTGAGTCAAGACCCATAACTCATGCAGGAGGAACTGGCTGGACAATGAATAGTGCTACAAAACATCCGGAGGAAGCCTGGAAACTTCTTAAGATTCTTGTTTCTCACGAATGGTTATTAACCTATTGGCGCAGGACATGGGTAGAGGTACCTGCCAGAAAGTCAGTTCTGAAAGATCCCAGATTTCAAGATATCATTGGGATAGGAAAGAAGGTTCCTGGTGTCGAGACTGAAGAGGAATTCGATGAAGAAGTTCAGCCATTAGTAGACATCGTGAAAAATGGTTGGTTCAAACAGATCTCGGTACCCTATGTCAATGTTTTTAACCCCCTATTTATACAAGCTATAGGAAAGTTTATGGGTGTTAAAAGAGGGGATCCGGAAAAGGCATTAAAGAAGCTGGCTGCTGATGTAAATGCTGGTATTGCAAAAGAAGAATGGTAATAGTTTAGATTTAAAAAAGGCGGGGACTATGCTAAAAATATAATCCCCGCCTTTTAACTTTTATCTTTCCCTTAAATTAGTTTAATACATTCCACCTCCAGGTGGATATCCTCCTCCAGGAGGCATAGGTGGTGTCTTTTCTTTTTCCGGAATATCTGCAACCAGAGCATCTGTAGTCAGGATTAAAGAAGCTATGCTGGAAGAATTTTCTATAGCTGTTCTTACCACCTTAGCCGGATCTATAACCCCGCTTTCCACTAAATCCTCATACTTTAACGTCTCGGCATTGAATCCTTCTGCTCCTTTTCTTCTCAACAGTACTTCCTCAGCTACCACTCCACCCTCTAATCCAGCATTATCAGCTATTTTCCGAATAGGCTCCTTGAGAGCACCCTTAATTATACGGATTCCAATTTGTTCATCCTCACTTTCCCCTTGCAACTTCTCTAACACTGGAATAGCTCTAAGTAGTGCTACTCCTCCGCCAGGAACTATCCCTTCCTCTACAGCAGCTCTGGTAGCTGCTACTGCATCCTCTATTCGAGCCTTGTTTGTTTTCATCTCAGCTTCAGTGGCCGCTCCCACATTAATAACTGCTACACCACCAGCAAGTTTAGCCAGTCTTTCCTCGAGTTTTTCCCTATCGTAATCAGAATCAGTATCATCTCTTTGAAGCTTTATCTGAGCTATTCTCGCTTCAATTTTCTTCTTGTCACCTTCACCTTCAATTATAGTGGTATTTTCGTTATCTATCCTTATTCTTTTTGCCCGTCCCAGCACAGATAAATCTACTTTCTCCAGCTTCATGCCAAGATCTTCAGAAATTACCCGTCCTCCGGTGAGAACACCAATGTCCTCTAACATAGCTTTTCTTCTATCTCCAAAGCCAGGAGCTTTAACCGCAGCACATTTTAAAGTTCCTCTTATCTTATTCACCACTAAAGTAGCCAGAGCCTCTCCTTCAACATCTTCAGTAATCAAAAGGAAAGACTTACCAGTATTGGCTACTTTCTCTAAGAGAGGAAGCATATCCTTCATATTACTTATCTTCTTATCATGAAGAAGAACATAAACATCTTCCAGGATTACCTCCATCTTATCAGGATTAGTGATAAAATAAGGAGATATATAACCTCTGTCAAACTGCATTCCTTCTACTAACTCCAAATAAGT
>JAUWJM010000045.1 GCA_030607715.1 Candidatus Aerophobota bacterium | reverse complement strand
CTATGTTCGATCTCTGTGTAGGGATATTGGGGAGATTTGTGGATGTGGGGGCTTACCAGAAATCTCTTTGTCGGATGCGAATTGGACCTTTTTCTCTTAAAGAAGCTGAAAAAATGGAGGAAGTGGAAAAAAAAATAAAGGAAGGAAAAGTAGAAAAGATTTTCTGGGAATTGACCCAAGCTTTGCCTCACTTACCCTTACTTAAGGTTAAAAGAGAGGCAGAGAAACTGGTTAAGTGGGGGGTCCCTCTTTATCTATCTCACCTGAAGGAGATACCTTCCACTTTAGAGAAAGGAGATAAGGTTCGTCTGTGTGATCAGGAAGGTAATCTTTTAGCGGTGGCTACGAGTTTGCAGGGGGGAACTCATTTTAGCCAGGAGAAGGTGGGATTTAAGTATTTAAGAGTATTAGTCTGATGGAAATTAGAAGAAGTTTTTCTCCGGGAAAAGAAAGAGTTGCTTTAACTATTGGTTTTTTTGATGGTGTTCACCTTGGTCATCAAAGGATCATTGAAGATCTGGTAAGAAAAGCAAAACTGAAAGGAATAAAAAGCTGCCTGGTTACTTTTGATCGCCATTCCTCCGAGCTTTTTTCTCACAAATCTGTATCTCTCTTAACCTCTCAAGAAGAGAAAGAGGAAATTATATCTCAATTAGGGGTAGATTTGATCCAGATTTTACCATTTACTTCTCACCTTGCTTCCCTTTCCCCTTATCAGTTCCTGGGCAAATTAAAACAAAGTCTTAACTTTGAGCAGATTATAGTAGGTGAGGATTTTGTTTTTGGTCAGGGGAGAAAGGGAAATGTTAGACTGTTGCATCAAATTGAGAATGATTTTGGATACAAGCTTGTTGCTGTTTCTTCTCTTAAACTAAGAGGAGAGAAAATTAGCAGTTCTCTTCTCCGGCAGTGGTTAAGAAAAGGAGAGACAGAGAAGGTTGCTCAGGGGATGGGCAGATATCCCACTATTTTAGGGGAAGTAATTGAGGGAGATAGAAGAGGTAAGAGCCTTGGTTATCCTACGGCTAATTTAAATACCCATCCTCAGAAACTTTTACCTTCTCCTGGAGTTTATGCCGGTAAAGTAAAATTAATGAATAAGACCTACCGAGCCCTGATAAATGTGGGAGGTAGACCAACTTTTAAAGATTTTTCTCTGGGTATTGAGGTTCATATTTTTGATTTTTTTAGGGAGATTTATGGCCAGTCAATGAGGATAGAACTGATAACTAAAATCAGAGATATTCAAACCTTTTCTTCCTCTCTTGAGTTAATCAGCAGACTAAAAAAAGATAAGAGAGAAGCAAAGAGAATAGTGGAAATCAAGTAATAAATAATAAGTGATAAGTAATGTGTAATGTGTAAAAACGAGACAAACGAGATGAACGAAACAAACCAAATAAACGAGATAAACGAGACTACCAGGATTTTTGGGCAAAAGATTTGCCGCTATTTGCAGGTAGATTCTACCAATAAAATTGCCTTTCATCTCGCCCTAAGGGGAGAGGCAGAGGGAACGGTAGTAGTAGCCGATGAACAAAGTAAGGGAGAGGGAAGAAGAGGTAGCTGGTGGTTCTCTCCCCCAGGAGGGTTGTGGCTTTCCCTTGTACTACGTCCCTCTCTTAATTTTTCTCAAATTTCTCTTTTAAACATCTTAGGAGCAGTAGCTGTTGCCGAGACTGCCCAGTCTTTTCTTACTCATCGCCCCGTTTTTATTTACTGGCCCAATGATGTTATGATAGACAAAAAAAAGGTTGGAGGAGTGATGTGCAGATTCAGAGCAAAAAAAGGTAAGTTAATCTTTGTTATTATGGGAATCGGAGTGAATTTAAATGTAAGAGAGTTTTCTCTCCAGCTTCAAAAAGAGGCTACTTCTCTAAGTTTAGAGGAGGGACATTCTATTTCAAGAGATTTATTTTTAGATCTTCTTTTAAGAAAATTGGAGGAGTTGTACACTTGTTCTAATGGAGATTGGTTTCCCATTTTAAAAAAAGCTCGCACTCTCTTTCCTCTACTGGGAAAACCAGTTAAGCTTAAAACTTCTCAAGAAGAATGGCTGGGCTATCCTGTTGATATAGATGAGAGTGGAGGATTAATTGTTCGTCTGGAAAGTGGGATGCAGAGAGTAATTGATTCAGAAACTTCGGTAAACCCTATTGGATAGTAAACATCTAATGAGATAAATAAGATGAATTTAGCTGTAGATATAGGGAACAGTGTGGTAAAGGTTGGTTTATTTAACCAGGAAAGTCTTGTCTTAAGGGGGAGATTTGCCACTCATCCCCATAGGGAAGCTGATGAATGGGGAATTTTGTTAGTTAATTGGCTAAGACGCTATTCTGAGAAGCTAAAGATAGACAAGGTAATTATTTCCTCAGTAGCTCAATCAGCTTTGATTCCTTTAAGAGAAGCAATAAAGGGATACTTTAAAACCATCCCCTTAGAGTTAAATTTTAAAGTATCTGGTATTCCCATTCTCTGTGATAATCCAGAGGAAGTGGGGGGAGACAGAATAGCTAATTCTGTGGCAGCAACCAAGCTTTACCGGCTTCCAGCAATAATAGTTGATTTTGGAACTGCTACTGTTTTTGATGTAATATCTTCCAGAGGAGAATATTTGGGTGGAGTTATTGCTCCTGGAATTCAATTAGCAACAGATACTCTCTGGGAAAAAGCAGAAAAGCTCTTTCCAGTAGAGTTTAAAAAACCTCTGCGAGTTATTGGTAAAAATACAGAGGATAATTTAGTTTCCGGTATTTTTTATAGCTCTTTGGGGGCTGTCAAGGAAATACTGGCTAAGATTGAACAGGAGATGGAGGAGAAAACTACAGTTATAGCCACAGGAGGATGGGGAAAAATACTAAAGGAAGAGTGTTCCCGAATTGATGAGGTAAATCCTACTCTTACTCTCCAGGGTTTAAATTTTATTTTGATGCGCCTGTAGCTAACCCAACCTCCACAATTTTAAGTATTAGATTATTTTTGAAAAATTAGATTAATTCTCTGTAATTAAATTTTAACATAATAACTCCTATAAAAAAGGATAGAATGTAACAAAGGATTTATAAATATGTCCATTCAATCAAAAGAAGTTTTAAATAATTTTCTTAGAGCAATAAATCGTAAACAACCTGAACAAATTCCTGTGGTTCTCTGTATTAGTACACCTTACATCTGCAAACTTTTTGATGTCAAGTTTGAAGATTATTATTTTAATCCCGAGCTAAAATTAAAGGTGCAATGTGCCTTCCAGGATGAATACCCTGAGGCAATACTAATGCCGGGTATATATCCAGACTTTGGATGTGGCGTTGTGGAACCTTCTGCTTTTGGATGCGAAATAATTCAACATAAAGATAATCCTATTCATCCTGCCGTAAACAGCAAAGATCTTCGTAACCTGGTTCACCTAAAACCACCTGATCCAGATAAGGATGGATTAATGCCCCTGGTATTAAAGGAATATCGTTATTACTGGGACAACTTAGATAAAAAGTATATTGAAAATTATGGATATTTAGACGGATGTGCTTTTTCAATGGGGCCTGTAGAAACAGCAGCATTAGTTATTGGCTATGAGAATTTTTTATCCGGTCTTTACGATCAGCCTGGTCTAATCCATCAATTATTAAATATAATGAGTGATTCTATCATTATATGGTTAAAAGCTCAAGAGAGGGTTAATGGAAGATTGAAACGGATATATTTTTTCGATCATACGCCTGCTCGTCTTTCATCTCCTCATTTTGAAGAGTTTGTTTTTCCGTATCTTTCCCGAGTATTAAACGAATTTTCTTATGCTATCAAACTGTATCATATTTGCGAAAAGAACATTTCGCATAATTTGAAGCGAATAGGAGACTTAGGAATTGATGCATTGCATTTTGCAACCGATATTTCCAAGGTAAAAAAGACAATCGGAGATAAGGTTTGTTTGATGGGCAATTTAAATCCAATTAGTCTTTTATTCAAAGGCACCCCCCAACAGATATTTAAGGAATGCAAGCGATGCATCAGTATTGCTGATGATTATAATGGTGGATACGTTCTTTCACCCAGTGGGGCGTTAATTCCTGGAACACCCCGTGAAAATATCCAAACAATAATTGATTCCACCAAATATTCTGAGTTTATTTTTGCTAATGGGACAAGCTAAAATACCGTTTGTTCTGGGAATAGTTGGAAAATCAGAGGTGGGGAAAACTACTCTTATCCTTCGTTTAATTCCAGAGCTAACGAGAAGAGGATACAGAGTGGGGACAGTTAAAAATTGTCCTCATGGTTTTGATATAGATAGAGAGGGAAAAGATTCTTATAAGTTCTCAAAAAAGGGGAGTAGGGGCGTTCTTTTAACCTCACCAGAGAAAATTGTATTACAAAAAAGGGTAGAGGAGGACTTTGATATTTTAGAAATAATTGACTTGTTTTTTCATAATTTTGATATAGTATTAGTAGAGGGATTTAGTAAAGAGCAAAGATTGAAGAAAATAGAGATTCTTCGCCAGGGGGTTAGTGAGCAAATTTACTCTCCCTCAGATGAAGTTATTGCTATAGTGAGCGACACTGATATAGAGATAGATAAGCCTATATTTAGACCAGGGCAAATCTCTAAAATTGTGGATTTTATGGAGAATATTTTATGAAGGAAGAAAAAAAATCTGTGGAAATTACTGTTAATGGTGAAAAGATTTTTCTGAATAATTTTTTGCAAAATATGGTTAAAGGTTTAACTTTAGCCATTATTAACCCTTTAAGGAAAAAAGAAGAAGAGATAAGAGAAGTTGTGATAAAAGTAAGTGAGTAATAAAAAGAAGTAGACGCATCTTGGTTTCTTCGAGCTATTTTACCTACGGGACTTTCCTATGGAGGATAGCCGATAGGGTATAGTTAGAAATGACTATGCCTCCCGTGTTTGGAAAGAAGAAATTAATCTTTATAAGCCAATATCTTTCCAAACGATATTGGCTTTTTTTATTGAGAAGGAGAGTAAAATGAAAAAAACAATTATTTGGAAATGGATAGTGGGTTTTGCTTCAGCAGTTAGTTTCATGTTACCATTTACTCAAGCTCTCGCAGGTATCAGCGGAGAAGTAATTATATTTCATGCCGGTAGTTTAACACTTCCATTTGAGAAAATGGAAAAAGAATTTGAGGCTAAGTATCCTGAGGTGGATATCTTGCGAGAACCTACAGGTAGCACAAGATGTGCCCGTAAGATCATAGACCTTAAAAAGCCCTGCGATATTATGGTTTCGGCTGATTATACCCTTATTGATAGAATGCTTATTCCTGAGTATGCAGATTGGAATATACGTTTTGCCAGCAACCAGCTTGTTCTTTGCTATACAGATGAGAGCAGGTATGCGGGTACGATCACCGAGGAAAATTGGTATGAAATTTTATCTACCAAAGGTGTAATATGGGGACATTCTGATCCAAATCTTGATCCTTGTGGTTATCGG
The DNA here is from genome assembly GCA_030607715.1 of Candidatus Aerophobota bacterium. The sequence continues at coordinate 5,744 of JAUWJM010000045.1, read as the reverse complement.
GCTTTAATGGTTCTTCAACTTGCTGAGAAATATTATAAGGAACCGGGATTATACCAAAGATGCATTGACAATCGTCCAAAGGGGAATATCAGAGGAAAATCAGTGGAATTGATTTCTCTTTTGCAAACAGGAAATATGGACTATGCTTTTGAATATCTATCTGTTGCTGTCCAGCATAAACTTAAATTCATCAGATTTCCCCATGAGATTAATCTTGGGTGCTCAGAATATAACGATTTTTATAAACAGGCTAAGGTAAGAGTTACCGGGGAAAAACCTGGAGAGTTTACAGAAATTCAAGGAAAGTCCATTACCTATGGCATAACACTGCTCAAAGATGCTTTTAATAGAGAATCAGCCATTACTTTTTTAAGATATCTTTTAGATCCTGATGGAGGATTAAAAATTCTTGATGAAATGGGTCAACCACCATTTATTCCCCCCCTTGTTACTGATGAGAAGATGAAAGAAAAGCTCCCCTTACAGCTTCAAGGATTGGTTAAGGCTTTAAGGTGATGAAAAGAAAAAAAGTTTTCTTAGGAGTAACAGTTATTTGTGGAATTCTGGTTATGGGATTTATTTTACTTCCTCTCATTAATATGCTCACCTCATCCTCATGGGAAAACCTCAGGATGGCTATTAAGGATAAAGATGTCCTTAAGTCAATTTGGTTAAGTGTTTATACTGCGGGTTTTGCATCCATTATCTCTTTTTTAATTGGAACACCTTTTGCCTATCTTTTAGCTCGGAAAAATTTTCCTGGGAAAAAACTTGTTGAAAGTATTGTTGATATTCCTATGATTATTCCTCATCCGGTAGTGGGAATTGCTATTTTGAGTGTTGTGGGAAGAAATTACTGGATTGGTCGAATGCTAAGTGAAATGGGAATTCGCATAATGGGAAGTGTTCCGGGAATTATTATTGTTTTGACCTTTGTAGGGATACCTTTTTACATTAACACAGTCAAAAATAGATTTGAAAGTATCTCTCCCCGGTTAGAGAATGTATCCCGCAGTTTAGGAGCCTCTATGTTTAGCACCTTTTTGCGAATTACTTTTCCCTTAGCCTGGCGTAGCGTCCTGATAGGTATAATTATGTGTGGTGCCCGAGCTATTAGTGAATTTGGAGCAGTGGTGATCATTGCCTATCATCCTATGACCGCCCCAGTTATGATTTATGAGCGCTTTGAAGCATATGGTTTAGCTTACTCCCAACCTGTTGCTATCTGGCTTACTTTAGTGTGCTTGATTTTGTTTTTATTTTTACGTATTTTTTCTGCACCAGAGGAAAGAATAGCATAATGATAAGAATTGAGAATCTTTATGTTGATCTTCCTGGATTTTGCTTAAAAGATATCAATTTGCGGGTTGAAAAAGGAGAATTTTTTGTTCTCCTTGGTCCAACAGGAGCTGGGAAAACAGTGCTTTTAGAGGCTATTGCTGGTTTAATTCCCACTAAAAAAGGAAAAATCTACATTAAAGATGTTAATGTTACTAATCTGCCTCCTGAGAGAAGAGGAGTTGGCATTGTCTACCAGGATTATGCCTTATTTCCTCATCTTACAGTTTTAGAAAATATTAAATATGGATTGCACTTTCATAAGATTGACAAAACCAAAGTAAAGAAGCAATTGGATCAGCTTCTTAATCAGTTAAGACTTTGTCCATTTATTAAACGTTGGCCAACAAATTTAAGTGGAGGTGAATTGCAACGGGTAGCTCTGGCAAGGGCCCTGATGGTTAACCCTTCTGTGTTACTTCTCGATGAGCCTATCAGTGCTCTTGATCCTAATTTTAAGGAAGAGATACGGGAAGAGCTAAAAAAACTCCATCAGGAAATGGGGGTTACCTTCTTTATGGTGACCCATGATTTTACTGATGTTTTATCCTTAGCTACTAAAACTGCAGTGATAAATCAGGGAAAAATAGAACAGGCAGGAGAGGTTGCAGATATTTTTCAAAGACCTTGCTCTTCCTTTGTAGCTAACTTTGTAGGAGCAAGAAATATATTTTATGGTCGTTTGATCAATAAGGATACTAATACCTGTATTGATACGGGGAAAATTAAAGTTGAAGTTGTAGAAAGTGCAATTGAAACTAAAGAAAAGGTATATTTCATAATAAGGCCTGAGGATATTATTGTATCTAAGACACCGGTGCACTCAAGTGCACGCAACTGCTACTCAGGCAAGATCGTTAAAATTGTAAACAGAGGAGCAATAATTTATTTAACTGCTGATATAGGTGAGAGAATAACAGCCCTAATTACTAAAGCCTCATTTGAGGAGATGGACATAAAAGAGGGGGATAACCTCTATTTTATTTTTAAGGCCTCTGCAGTGCACTTATTTAGATAATGCCAGTATGGGATCAGCCCTTGACATTGGACATTTTTTCCTCTATAAGTTTTTAATGAAATGTCAAATGTTGAGACCTGACCCCTATAAGGAGAAAAAAAGTGATTACTTTAAAAAAAGCTTTGGAAATTGTAACAGGAGAAGTGAGAATTTTGCCTTCTGAAAAGGTGAAACTACTCTCTTCTTTGGGAAGAGTATTAGCGAGGGATATTTATAGTGAATTTGATATTCCTCCATTTAACAGAGCAGCTATGGATGGCTATGCAGTAATTGCTCAAAATACAACCTCTGCTTCTTTAACTCATCCTGGTATTTTACAGATAGGGGATGAGGCCTCAGCTGGGTTTAAAGCAACCTCAAGCATTAGAAAAGGTAAGACAATTAGAATTATGACCGGGGCGAGTATGCCTGAAGGAGCTAATGCAGTGGTGATGGTTGAGTATACAGAATCAAAGGGAGATGAGTTAAAGATATTTCGTTCCGTAAAACAAGGTGAGAATGTGAGTTTTTCCGGAGAGGATGTAAAAAAGGATGAAAAAATTCTTTCCCGTGGAACTTTTATTAGACCAGCAGAGGTAGGTATGCTTGCTTCCTTAAGTAAAACAGAAGTTTATGTAGTGCAAAAGCCAAAGGTAGCCATTATTTCTACAGGAAGCGAGCTAACAGAACCAGGAGAGATTTTAAGAGAAGGAAAAATTTATGACAGTAACAGCTTTGCCCTTTTTTCTCAGGTGATAAGCTGTGGTGGTGAACCTGAACGAATTGGAATTGTTCCGGATGATGAAAAAGAACTGTTACTTAAGATTAAAAAAGGGTTTTCCTGTGATATTCTCCTTTTATCTGGCGGTGTATCTGCAGGTAAATATGACTTAGTAAAAGAGGTTTTAAAAAAAGCAGGGGTAAGGATGCTCTTTTGGAAAGTATCTGTTAAACCAGGAAAACCTACTTTTTTTGGAGTAAAAAACCGCACTCTTGTTTTTGGACTTCCAGGTTATCCAGTTTCCTCCATGATAAACTTTGAAAATCTGGTAAAGCCAGCTATATTTTCTATGCTTGGTCAAAAAGGTTACCAGAGATTTAAGCTAAGGGCAACTTTAAAAGGAGAGATTAAAAATACCTCCCATAGAGAAAGTTTTATCAGGGTTAGATTAATTGAAGAGGAAGGGAAATACTTAGCTTATCCTGCTCCTTCCCAGAAATCAGGAGTTTTAAAATCAATGGTTTGGGCTAATGGAATTATTATACTACCAAAAGATGTAAAGAGAATTGAAAGTGGAAAAGAGGTCTTAGTGGAGATTTTAAGTTGAAAGAATCTTTCCCCAGTATTAACTACTTGCGGGTATCAGTAACCGATAGATGTAACTTTAACTGTATTTACTGTCGTCCCTATGAAAGGGTGAGGATTTTAGATAGAGCCCAGCTTTTAAGTTTTGAGGAGATAGTAGAATTTATTCAATTAACAGTAAGATGGGGAATAAGAAAAATAAGGCTAACCGGGGGAGAGCCACTGATAAGAAAAGATATAGTTAAATTAATTGGTATGATTTCCCGGATAAAAGGAATAGAGGAGATTACTTTAACTACTAATGGAACAATGTTAGAAAATTTTGCCAGAGATTTAAAAAAAGAGGGTCTATCCCGAGTCAATGTAAGTCTGGATAGTTTAAATAGAGAAAAATTTATCCAGATCACTGGACACGATGAACTACCAAAAGTTTTAAGAGGTATAAGAGCTGCTAAGAAGGCAGGATTTGACCCCATAAAAATTAATGTAGTTGTTCTTAAAGGGATAAATAATGAGGAAGTTAACAATTTTGTGGAATTTTCTCAAAAAAACTATTTGCCAGTTCGTTTTATAGAGTATATGCCCATAAATGGGGTAGGAGAGGGAAAATGGTATATTTCTAACGAGACTGTAAAGAAGAAAATTGAGAAGAGATGGGGAAAACTTGAACCAGTTTTTTTCCCCGGTGCAGGACCTGCCAGATACCTTACATTCAAGGGAAGCTCTGTCCCTATTGGCTTTATAAGCTTTAGAACTCACCCCTTTTGTAAAAAGTGCAACCGTTTGCGTCTAACTTCTGAAGGAAAACTCAGACCCTGTCTTATCTCAAATTTTGAAATGAATATAAGAAAGGCATTGGAAGGTGAGGATAAAGAAAATCAAGTTAAAAGATTGTTTAACTTAGCTATTCAATATAAAACTACAAAAGAAAAGCCATCTGAAGTTAATTTTGATAAGACAGGCAAATTTATGTTCCAAATAGGAGGTTAAATTTGAGCAAATTAAAGATGATTGAGGTAACCGATAAATCTATCACAGAAAGGGAAGCTGTAACAAGAGGAGAGGTTATTCTCTCGCCAGGGACGATGCAATTAATCAGGAAAGAAGCATTACCCAAAGGAGATGTGCTTAGTTGTGCCCAGGTGGCAGGAATTATGGCTGTTAAAGAAACTCCTTTTCTTATTCCTATGTGTCATCCTCTGCACATTACTGGGGTAAAGATTGATTTTAAATTAAATAAGAATAAAATTGAGATTGAGGTGAAAGTAAAAGCTAAGGATAGAACAGGAGTGGAGATGGAAGCTCTAACAGGCCTGAGTGTAGCTGCTTTAACTATATACGATATGTGCAAGGGAGTGGATAAGAATATTCTCATTTCCAATATACGGCTGGTAAAAAAAACTGGCTGAAAAAGTGGTATCTATATAAGAGAGATAAAATAGAGGTTATAAATGATAAAAATAGGAATAATTACAGTAAGTGATAGATCGTTTAAAAAAGAAAGAGAGGATTTAAGTGGCCCTCTTATTAAAAATATGATTAAGAATTTGGGCAAAGTGATAGATTACAGGATAGTTCCTGATGAAAGAGCCCTTATTTCTCAAGCTATTATAGAAATGCTTGATGATGCAAAGATTGATTTAGTTTTAACTACTGGAGGAACAGGACTATCCCCTCGTGATGTAACCCCGGAGGCTACAAGAGATATAATAGAGAAAGAGGTTCCTGGTTTTGGAGAGATAATGCGAACAGAGGGATTTAAGAGCACCTCTTATGCTATTTTATCTCGAGCTACATCTGGGATTAGAAAAAAAAGTTTAATTGTTAATCTCCCGGGAAGCCCCAAAGCTGTTAAAGAGAGTCTGGAAGTTATAATTCCAGCTCTTCCCCATGCCCTTGAAATTATAAAGGGAAAGAATCACTAACCGAAACAAATTTAACACAGCTATTCAATCTGCTAAAATTCTCTTTTAACTTTTCACCCTTGTAGAAATTGACAGAAACAAAGATTCCATCTATAATTTCAATTGGTGCAACAATAATTAATCAAATCCACAAAGGTAAATAATACAAAAATATTTAAGTCAGTAAGGAGACTACACG
>JAUWJM010000142.1 GCA_030607715.1 Candidatus Aerophobota bacterium | reverse complement strand
TGAGTATTGTTCTCATCCAGAGCTGGTTAAACATATTACTGGTCTTGATCCCCGAAATAAAGAAGAAGAAAAAGAGGCCTGGCAGAAGTTTTTTAGAATAACCAATTATGACCTTTTATGGGTAACTTATGATGGACCTGAATGGAAGGGAAGAGTAATGAAATCATATTCCCCATAATGTTCCCTTAGAAAATGCTCTTTATTATTTAGAGCTAATTAAGATGTTAGGAAGAAGACGATAAGAAAGGGGAAAGAATTTATTTAGGAAAGATATGAGCTTAAAGGAGATAAAAATTTATGAAAAGTAAAGATAATAGAAAAATTAACATTGTTTTTATTCTTACAGACGATCAGGGAATATGGGCTATGGGCTGTTCCGGAAATAAAGAAATCCAGACACCAAATCTTGATCGTCTGGCAGCTATAGGGATACAGTTTGAAAATTTTTTTTGCACCTCACCAGTTTGCTCCCCGGCAAGAGCGTCTTTATTGACGGGGCGTATTCCTTCACAGCATGGTGTTCATGATTGGATTCGGGAAGGAAATATTGGGGAAAATGCCGTAAAGTATCTAAAAGGACAACTTACCTCCACAGATATTCTGGCAGAGAATGGATATGTATGTGGAATAAGTGGCAAATGGCACCTGGGTGAGAGTACTAAACCTCAGAAGAGTTTTACTCATTGGTATGTCCATCAAAGAGGTGGTGGTCCTTACTATAATGCACCCATGGTTCGAGACAGAAAACCTATCAATGAACCGGGTTATATAACTGATAATATTACCAATGATGCGCTAACTTTTATAGAAGAGCAAGTAAAAGATGATAAATCCTTTTATCTTAGCGTGCACTATACAGCTCCACACAGTCCCTGGATTGGAAATCACCCGAAGGAAATTGTGGACTTGTATGAGGATTGTCCTTTTAAATCCTGTCCTCAGGAATTAGATCATCCCTGGGCCGGACCGTTAACAAAGGAAGTGAAAAAAGACATTCGAGGAAATCTAAAAGGATACTTTGCGGCGGTAACAGCGATGGATAAAAATGTAGGCCGCATTATTGATAAATTAGAGGAGATGACTGACCTATTACTCTTTATAAAATGAATGAGAGATTTCAAAAGAGTTTGAGCTTACTGATAAAGCCTGTGAGTGCAAACTGTAATTTAGCCTGTCGTTACTGTTTTTATCTATCCAAGCAGGAGCTATATCCAGGTAAAAGAAGGATGAGCATAAAGGTGTTAAAGAGATTAATTTCTCAGTCCCTTGATATAGCTGATGAAGTCTGGCTGTGCTGGCAAGGAGGTGAACCATCTTTAATGGGGTTAGACTTTTACTTAAAGGTAGTAGAGATAGAGGAGCATTATAGAAAAAGAGGACAAAGGGTTTATAATGCGTTTCAGACGAATGGTTTATTGTTTAATAAGAAGTGGGCTAAGTTTTTAAGGGATAATAGCTTCTTAGTAGGAATAAGTATAGATGGTCCGGCTGAAATTCATAATACTTACAGGATAACTAAGCAAGGGGGAACCACTCACGGGTTGGTTTTGGAAAAGATAAAGCTACTCCAAAGATATAATGTTCAATTTAATACCTTGACAGTAGTTACAGATAAAAATGGTGATAAAGCGCAGATGCTCTTTAAATTCTTTCAAGATTTAGGTATAAATTATATGCAGTTTATACCCTGCTTAGAACTCAATGAAGAAAAAGATGGTCTGGCGAGTTTTTCTGTCAATGCAGATACTTACGGATACTTTCTATGCCGTATGTTTGATAAGTGGTATAATAATGGAGATCCATTTTGTTATGTCCGTGAATACGAAGAATGGTTCATCAAATATGTCTACGGAGTTCATCCTTCTTGTGCTTTCACTCCTTACTGCCAAGGAGCTCTTGTAGTAGAACATAACGGTGATGTTTATCCCTGTGATTTTTTTGTCGAACCTCGGTGGCTACTGGGTAATATTAATGAGGTTTCTTTGGGTTATATTTTAAATAGTAGTAATTTATATAGAGAATTTAGATTGAGAAAAAAAGATTTAGATGAGCGTTGTTTAAATTGCCCCTGGCTAAAATTTTGCTGGGGAGGTTGTTATAAATTTAGATGGAATGAGAGAGGAAAACCTATTAAATATAGCTACTATTGCCCATCTTATCAGCGCTTTTTTAAATATTCGTATGATAAGTTTGCTTGTTTAAAGGAAAACTTAAAGAGTAAGTGATATAAATAAATTTATTAATGAGATATTAACGGAGGAGGTATATGACTTCAAGAGAAAGAGTTTATAAGGCAATAAGGCATCGTATTCCTGATAGAGTGCCTATTGATCTTGGAGCAATGCGCTCTACCGGGATTATGTCTATTGCTTATAACTCACTGAAAGAAAAATTAGGATTAAGAGGACTTAACACCAGAATGTATGATTTAGTTCAACAATTAGCCTATCCTGATAATGAAGTTCTTGAGCGATTTCAAATTGATGTAGTAGACTTAGGTAATATTATTACTCAAGATGCATCTTTGTGGATAGATTGGAAACTTCCCGATGGTAGTAAATGTAAGGTTCCCTGCTGGTTTAATCCTGTTTATAATGACCAGAAAAAAAGATTGGAATTATACGATGCCGAGGGTGATCTTATAGGAGTTATGCCGGATGGATGTCTTTATTTTGAGCAATCGTTGTATCCTTTAGCTGATGGTAATATTCCGGCAACGACCGAGGAATTACGAAGAAAGATGGCTAAAGTAATTTGGGCATATCTGTCTTGTCCACCCTGGGACAGAGCTCGGGAAGATGATTATTGGGAGTGGTTAAAAAAAGTAGTCAACAAGGCAAGAGCTTCCACTAAGCGGGCAATAATGATGGGATTTGGAGGTAATTTGCTTGAATGGAGTCAGATGCTCTGTTCGAATGAGAATTTTTTAATGATGTTAGCGGCTGAGCCAGGGAAAGCAGAAAAACTCCTTGACATGCTTACCGAAATTCATTTACAAGATTTAGAGAAAGTAATTCAAGCAGTGGGCGGTGCGGTTGACATTCTGCAGATGGGAGATGATTTAGGTATGCAAACAGGGATGCAGATTTCACCGGAGATGTATCGGCGCTTTTTTAAACCCGGACACAAGAAAATATACCGCTATGTTAAAGATAACTCTCATCTGTTTGTATTTCTTCATAGCTGTGGTAGTATTTATCCGGTAATTAATGACCTTATAGATATAGGAGTTGATATTATAAATCCAGTGCAAACATCAGCTAAAGATATGGATCTAAAAACATTGAAAGATAAATTTGGGAAATATGTTACCTTCTGGGGTGGGGGTTGTGAAACACAGGGAGTTCTCTGGAAAGGAACTCCAAAGGATGTGGAAAAGCAGGTAAAAGAGCGAATGGAAATTATGTCACCCGGCGGAGGATTTGTATTTAATCAAGTTCACAATATTATGGCTAACGTTCCTCCGGAGAATGTTATTGCTATGTTTGAGGCTGCTTTAAAATATGGCAGATAGCTTTTGCAGAAAACTCATCTTATTAAATTTTTAGGATACCTTTAAATCCATAATATTTGGATTAACAATGATCTATATGAGTAACAGAAAGATTAATCTCAAAGTCACAGATTTCACATTTAGGTAGCCGCAACCTTTAGGTTGCGTAAAGAAGGAAAAGTTATTGCGTATAAACGCAGGCTAAAGCCTGCGGCTACCAATTAGGGGGATATAATGGAAGGAAAAAATTTGGTGACTTCCAGGACAAAGTGGTTCAGTGAGGCTCGTTTCGGGATGTTTATTCACTGGGGAATTTATTCTATTCCGGCACGAGGAGAATGGGTGATGAATGTGGAGCAAATTCCTGCTGGTGAATATGCTTTATTCAGTGATGAATTTAATCCCGATAGATTTAATGCTGATGAGTGGGTTAACCTGGCTAAAAAAGCGGGAATGAAATACATTGTCTTAACTACAAGACACCATGATGGCTATTCTCTTTTTGATAGCAAAGTGTCTGATTTTACCTCAGTTAAGAGGAAAGCAAAACGCGACTTTGTGGCTGAATATGTAAAGGCTTGCCGTCGGGCAGGAATGAAAATTGGTTTTTATTACTCTCTTTTAGATTGGCGCTGGCCAGCTTATTTTAATGGTCCCCTAAAAGACCCTGAAGGTTGGGCAAAGCTTGTTGAATATGTTCATACTCAGGTAAAAGAGCTATGTACACAATACAGTAAGATTGATATTCTCTGGTATGATGGAGAATGGATACCAGAAATTAAACATAATCGAACTCTCACAAAACAGGAGCAGTCTCTGGAAATAGCCAGGTACTGGCGTTCTGAAGAATTAAATGCCATGGTTAGAAAACTCCAGCCCCGTATTATTATCAATAACCGCTCAGGACTTCCTGAAGATTTTGATACGCCCGAGCAATATATTGCTCCTTCAGATCCTGGGCGTCTCTGGGAATCCTGTATGACTATGAATGATAACGGGTGATACTCAGCGGGGGATCATAACTGGAAAACTACCAGGCAGCTTATTCATAACTTAGTTCGCTGCGCGAGTTGAGGAGGTAATTTT
>JAUWJM010000087.1 GCA_030607715.1 Candidatus Aerophobota bacterium | reverse complement strand
CATCTTTAAAATCCAGAGAAACAACCTTTTCCTCGATAGGGGTAGTTTGAGCAGTCCCGTTTAAAGAAAAAATTCCTGTAATTAATCCTACCCCCATGCCCATTACTAACAAAAATTTTAACCAATTCATTTTCCCCTCCCTGTAAACTTCAATTGAATTATCTCATCCTCTCCCCAGAGAATAACCTCTCCTCCCTTCCCTTCAACACGAGCTACCCGGAAACCGTTTATCAAATTTCCCTCTTTAACCAACCAGATTCTTCCTTCCTTTTCAATAATAGCTAAACTTTCCTTTTCATCCCATACAAAACCTACCAATTTGTAATCTGATTGGGTAATTATCTTTGGTTCTTCTTTTACAACTTCAGGTGAAGCTGCCTCAGGCTTAGCTTTTTTCTCCTCTACAATTAAAGAAAGAAAAGGATCTCTACGGTTTTCCACTTTATACTCAAATACTGGGGGAAGAAGATATTTCTCATTTAAATCTTCTAAAGACCAACTAAGCGGAGAAAAAAGTAAAAATATTATACTCCCTATTAAGATTACCTTAACTCTTAGACTCATCTTTCTCTCCTTGGGATAGTTTGGGGAGTCTCACCGCTTTTTTCCTCCTCAGGAATATTAGTTGATCTTTCAATAAAGGTAGAAATTTTATACTTATACAGAGAGACGGTAAAATAAGCTTCTATGGTATAATTTTTCTCTTTTTTCTCCTTTACCAACACAGTATCTACAGTAAAAGATCCCGGACCCTGCCTTTTAGCCATATCCGAAAAAAGCATCCCCAAATTGTGATAGGTTCCGTAAAGATGAATTTTTATCGGTGTACGGTAATAGTATTTCTCCTCCAGTATAGGTTGAGGAGTAATTTCTAAGTAACTAATTCCGTAAATACGCCCCCTTAACCCCAGTTGATAAAGAAAATTATTCCCACTTTTTTGAATGCGATCCTCCAAAAAGGAGAGTTCAGCTTGAATTTTTCTGTATTCTGTCTGCAGTTCACTTAACTGCTCGGCCTTTTTCTTTAATTGTATAGCTCTAATATTTTCTCTTTGGATTTGCCTTTCCATTAACTCTATATATCTTACATGGGGAATGTAAAGCAGTAAATAAAGGAAAAAAATTACCCCTCCAAATACACACATTCCTGTAAGTATTCTTCCCCTTGTGCTAAAAATCAAGATACCGCCTCCTTAATGAATGATGAGCTTAACCTGCACTTCAAATTAAACTCCATTACCTTCCTACCCATTATCTCTTGCTTGGAAAAATTGGTGAAGCTTGCTTCCTCAAATAAGGAAGAGTGATTCAAATTTTCTATAAACTCAGCTACAGCTAAGGTTTGAGTAAGGCTAGTTCCCTTAATCTCGACAAGAGAAGTATCTTTGTCTTTTTTTATTTCCTTCAACCAGACACCTTTTGGTAAAGCCTTGCTTATCTCATACAAAATCAGGGGCTGGTAGGATTGCTTGATCACTACATTCTTCAACGAATTTAAGCAGAGCAGAGCTTGATCGCTCTTTTGATTCATTTCACTTACCTGCTTTAAAATGGGCTGATATTTTCTAACCTGAGATTGAACTAATTCCAGTTTTTTCTTTACTCTGATATTCTCTGGAGCAAGGGAGAGAAAATAAAAGAAACAAATTAAAACAGGAACAATCCCACAAATACCAACAAAAATTATAAAATCTCTTTTTTCTCTCTTCCTTAATATCTCACGAGGTAAAAGATTTATCTGAAGCATAGCTAAGCCACCTCTCTAAGAGCTAACCCCACAGGGATACTGAATAGAGGAGCCAGGGAAAATAAAAACTCAGAAGGAAAATTTCGAGAGTCATAGATAATATTTTTAAAAGGGTTAATCATCTCTACAGGTATTTCTATCTGCTGGGCTAAAAACTTATCTATATTTTTTAGAAGTGAAGTTCCCCCCGAAAGAACAATTTTTTTAACTGAAAGTCCTCCTCTATTAGAAGTATAATACTCAAAAGAGCGAGTAATCTCATTAACTAAGTTATCAAGAGATTTCCTGATAATTCTATCTACCTTAACATTTTCCTCAGATTCTCTGGAAACTTCATCTTCTCTCTCTGTAAGACCATATCTTTTTTTTAACTTCTCAGCTTCAGTATAGGAAATATTAAACTCATCACGGATACTTTGAGTAATTTGATTTCCCCCAAACTTTATATTTCTTACTAAAAAAGGAGAATCCTTCTCTAATATAACCAGGTCTGTATCTTGGTGTCTAATTTCAAGAAGAGCCACTCCTTCCTTATCTTCCGAACTGAAATGATCAAAGACATTGAAAAGAGCAAAAGGACTTACATCTATTACTACTGGAGAAATACCTGCTTGCCTTATAACTTTAAGATGACTATGGATAACTTTATTCCTTGCCCCCACCAGTATTAAAGACATCTCTTGATTTCCAGCTTCTGATAAACTACTCTTTAAAATATGAAAAGCGAGGGTTACCTCATTAATGGGATAAGGAATATACTCTTCTGCTTCCCATTTAAGAGCCTGGATAAGCTCTTCTGGCTTCATTTGAGGAACTTTAATTCTTCGAATAATCACCGATCCCCCTCCCACTGCTGTAACTACACACCTTTTGTTCACTTTGTACTTTTGCATTAGATCTCTAATGGTATGAGCAATTAAAGTCTCTTCTCTTGCATAATCTACTCCTCTTTCATGGAAGGGTAACTGAGCTAAACCCAAACTCTTCAGCTGGCATTTTCCTGCTTGGTGAGTTAACTCTACCAGTTTTATCCCTGTGGAGCCTATTTTTAATCCTACAGTTGTCCTGGTCATTTCTTACCTTCTATACTTAAATCGTTAGTATTCAGCCACTAATTATCACGAATAATTATTCAACAAAGCTTTTTATTCATTTTTTTCTTTGTATTCATCTGCGTAGATCAGTAGCTAAATAATTACTTAGGATCGAGAATTAATGTCACCGGTCCTTCATTATCTACTCTTACTCTCATTTTAACTCCAAATACCCCTTCCTCTACTCTGGGAATTTTCTCTTTTATTATTTCCACTACCTTAAGATAAAGTGATTTGGCCCTTTGAGGTAGAGCAGCTTTAATAAAATTGGGTCGGTGCCCCTTCCTGCAATCTCCATATACAGTAAATTGAGGAATTATGAGAACTTCTCCTCCGACCTGGAGCAAAGACAAATTTAGCTTATCCTGTAAATCTCCAAATATCCGCAAATTAAGAATTTTATTAGCCATACATTCAGTATCCTGGAGTTTGTCATCTCTCCCCACTCCTAAAAAGACCACCATCCCCTTATCTATAGATCCAACTTCTTTTTCTCCTACCCAGCAGGTAGCTTTGGTAACTCTTTGAACTACAGCTCGCATAATTAGACCTCATCTATACTTCCCTTTACAGAAGGAACAGCTTTTCTTCTCTTTTCTGGTGTGCAAGCTTCATCCAGACTTAAAGCAAAAGCTTTAAAAATTGCCTCTAAAACATGATGGTAGCCCTGCCCATAGCAAAAATTAATATGAAGAGTAATCCCTGAATGGTAAGAAAAACCCCTAAAAAAACCTTTAAAAACTTCAAAAATCTCTCCCTTTAATTCTTTGGAGGTATGTAAAACAAAAAGGGGACGTCCACTGATATCTACTACACACTGAACCAGAACACCATCCATAGGAACAAAACTATTGCCATATCTTCTTATCCCTTGCTTTTTCTTTAAAGCCTTTCCAAAAGCTTTCCCTAAGGATATTCCTACATCCTCTACCAGATGATGATAATCAACTTGAGTATCCCCTCGAGCTAAAATCTCCAAGTCAAAGAATCCATGCCAGGAAAAAAGCTCCAGCATATGATTCAAAAAAGGATAGCCTGTATCTATCTTAAAATGACCCCTGCCGTCCAGATTAACAAAAACTTCTACCTTGGTTTCCTTAGTTTTTCTTTTTATTTTTCCTTCTTTTTTCATTCTTTTCTCGTTTCTTTAGAAAATTTTATTACCTCATCTTATCTATTTAAAATTTTCAGTGTTTTCAGTGCCTTCAGTGGTTAATTTTTCTCGCTTTTATCCTAAGAATTTTATTGGTATACTCATCCACTTTAAATCTGTCGTCAATTCGATAACCAACTACCCAAATTATCCTCTCTCTATTTACCAGAACAGGAACTTTATCCCTTTGCTGATAAGGTACTTTAAGGTCTATAAAAAAATTTTTTAACTTTTTTTCTCCTCTCATTCCCAGAGGTTGAAACTTATCCCCTCTTTTCCTCCCTCGCAGGAATAAAGGGCCAGATAATTTGTCCCAATCAAGTTGGATACAGTAAGGATCTTGAGAAAAATAAGAAGACTTTTTCCAAGATAACTCACTCTCAAACAAAAAACCTATAGGATCAAGGATTGTCTTTCCTGGAACAGTAAAGGAGGAAAAGAAAGAGGGATACTTTTCCTTCCCCTTCTTTGCTATCAAACTTCCGTACTCTCTCTTAACAAAAATATCACCGGGAAGATTGATTATCTTGGTACCTTTATCCGATCTTAACTTAAGAACTTCATCTATATGGATAAAACTCACACTTTTTAAATCACCTTTCACTTCTTGTATAAATTTGCGAATAACTCTTCGCTGCAGAGCTAAGGGAAAGGAAGATAACAGTTTTTCTGCATCTATAACTATCTGTCCATTTCTCCTTTCTATGATTAACTTCTTTAACGCCTTTTCTGTTGTTTTCTCTAAATACTTTCTCTCCTCTCTTAATATATCGGCAGTTCGAAATAAGACTTGATTAAATTGAGGATTATACTCCCGGGAAATAAAGGGAATTAACCTCAGACGGACTTTATTTCGAAAAAAGGATAATTCCTGATTAGAAGAATCCCTACAAGGATAAAGATTAAAAATTTGACAATACTCTTCTATCTCTTCCCGAAAAATGTTGATCAAGGGGCGAATAATTTTCCCTCTTGTAGGAGGGATACCAGTAAGTCCATCCAAGCCAGCGCCTCTTATTAACCTCATCAAAAGAGTTTCTATCTGATCAGAAGCAGTGTGACCCAGAGCAATCTTAGTAGCCTCTACTTTTTTGGCTACATGCTCAAGAAAACTATATCTAACTTGCCGAGCAGCCATTTCAAGAGAAATTTTTTTTTGCTTAGCTAAAAGAGCAACATTTGAAGAATCTAAAACTACAGGAACTTTTAATCGAGAAGAGAATCTTTTTACCCACTCAGCTTCCTCTTTTGCTTCTTTTCTCAACTCATGATTGAGATGAGCGACCCAGATATTTAACTTATAATCTTGTTTTAATTTGCAAAGAAGATGAATTAAAACTGTAGAATCGGGACCTCCAGAAACTCCCACAACAATTCTATCACCCACTTTTAGCATATTATGCTCTTGGATAGTTTCCTGAACTTTTAGTAAGAGATCCCCCGGTTTATAAAACATCAGCTTAACCCTCGTAACTATTCAGCCACAGATTCACACAGATGAACACAGATAAATTTAAACACAAAAAGATTGTAGATATTTTTTCAGAAGTTTTTATAAAGTTTAAAATATCAGCGTCCATCCATGGCTAAATATTAAGACAAACTTTATTCGTAACAGTTCAGGCCACTAAGTCACCAAGGCACAAAGAAGTGATATGAATTTTAAACCTCCATCGGAAAAAGAAGAGTCCATTGCTAAAAAAATTAACCACTGAAGACACAGAGGACGCTAAAAATTTTAAGACCGGGTTTACTTGGTGGCTTCGTGTCTTGGTGGCTGAATAGTAACCTTTATTCAAAGAAAGATTTTCCCCTCAGAGAATCCTTGTCTTAATTTTTCTCTAATAATTTTAGCCCTGATCTGATCTTGAGAAAAAGGGTTTAAAGACTTGCCCTGGCTAATCTGAATTTGTGCTGGCTCAATTAAAATAAAGAGTTCATTTAAAATACCAACCTTTAAACCAGATAACAATCCTAAACTTACACCTAATCTTATCTTGGATAATAACCTAAAAGCCTCCTCTATACTTATCAGATAAACATTGGTTAAAACTCCGTAGGCCCGCCCTACTTCATCTTTTATTTTAGTAAAATTATCTTTAAGCAAAACTTCTCTGGCCTTTTTTTCCTCTTCCACCACTCGACGAGTTACTTTCTCCACAGAACTAATAATTTGTTCCTCCTTTAAACCTAAGGTAACCTGATTAGAAATCTGAAAAAAATCTCCCTGAGAACCTGTTCCTTCCCCATAAAGACCCCTGGTTACCAAACCTAATTGAGAGACACTTTTTAATACATCTCTAATTCTATTGGTAACCACCAAACAAGGCAAGTGCATCATGCAGGATGCTCGCATCCCCGTGCCAACATTAGTGGGACAGGAAGTAAGGTAACCTCTTTGAGGAGAGAAAGTATAATTTAAATATTCCTCTAAATCATCATCAACCTCATCACTTAACCTCCAGGCTTTCATTAACTGAAGTCCAGAGAGAATATTTTGAAGTCTTAAATGGTCCTCTTCATTTATCATTAAGGAAATAACTTCTCCCTTGGTAGCCACCAAAAATCGATATTCACCATTCTCCATAAATTCATTGCTAATTAAATGTCGTTCTAAAAGAAATCTTTTTTCTAAAAAAGAAAGCCTTCCCATATCTGTTATCGAAGAATCTTTAAAATACTTGCTTTTGTTTACAGCCTCAAGAATTTTAGTAGAAGCTTTCTTTAGTTCAGAATCACTAGCCCAGGGAGGAAAAACAAAATCCTGAAGATTTCTTGCCAATCTAACCCGGCAACTAAAAACAACATTTGCCTCCGGTCCTTCTTCCTTTACCCATTTACTGGAAGAGTTAATTAGTTGTTGGAAAATCATTGGGCTTCTCACTCTGCAATTCCTTTATCTTATCTCTGAGCTGAGCTGCTTTTTCGTACTCCTCTTCTTTCACTGCTTCATCCAATTCTTGGCGAAGTTGATACAACT
>JAUWJM010000084.1 GCA_030607715.1 Candidatus Aerophobota bacterium | reverse complement strand
AGTTTATTTTAAAAAAACAAGGCAAATTTTTGAGCATATAAAAAAGATGAACATCCCCAATATCCAGATGAAGTATCTTTCTATGGGAATGAGTAACTCCTACCAGATTGCTATTGAAGAAGGGGCAAATATTACTCGCCTGGGGACAAAGATTTTCGGACCTCGGAGCTATGAAAAGAAATGAAAATAGAGCTTTATCCTATAGGAGTGGTAAAGGGAAGTGAGAAGGGCTTGCAAAAAATAGAGATTTATGAGGATTTTTTAAAAGCTCTTGAGGGAATTGAGAATTTTAAATATCTTTGGATTCTCTTCTGGCTGCATAAAATCCCACCTGATAATAGAAAGATTCTTCAAGTTCATCCTCAAGGTAATCTTAGTATTCCTAAAAGAGGAGTTTTTACTACCAGATCACCAGTAAGACCCAATCCCATTGGTTTAACTAAGGTAGAATTTTTGAAAAGAGAGGGAAATGTAATTTTTGTTAGAGGATTTGATGCCCTTGAGAGAAGTCCCATTTTAGATATCAAGTGTAGTTAAAAATTTATAGCAATGGAAAAATTAATGGAAAAGATAGAAACTTTAAAGAAAAAAAGAGATGCTGTTATTTTAGCTCATGTTTATCAAAGGGATGAGATTCAGGATATAGCTGATTTTACAGGTGATTCTTTAGCTTTAAGCAAAATTGCTGTTGATACTAAGGCTAAAGTAATCCTCTTTTGTGGAGTGCGTTTTATGGCTGAAACAGCCGCCATACTTAATCCTGACAAAACTGTTCTCTTGCCCGATGAAAATGCAGGATGTGCCCTGGCAGATATGGCTACCTTAGATAAGCTAAGAGTTGAAAAAAGAAAGTATCCTGATGCTGCAGTAGTAACTTATGTAAACTCATCAGCTCTCATCAAGGCAGAAAGTGATATTTGTTGCACCTCAGCCAATGCTGTAGATGTTGTTAATTCATTAAAGAAAAAGCAAATCTTATTTATCCCGGATAAAAATTTAGGCAGGTTTGTAGCCTCAAAGACAGATAAAGAAATTATCCTCTGGGATGGTTTTTGCTATGTTCATCACTGTAATATTAAACCTGAGGATATTAACAGAGCAAGGATAAGTTATCCTCAGGCAAAAGTTATGGTTCATCCGGAATGTCCACCTGAGATAATAAGTTTAGCAGATTATGTAGGTTCTACAGCTCAAATGGCAAAATATGCTTTTAAGAATAGTTTTAAAGAGTTTATTGTGGGAACAGAAAAAGGAATGCTTCATAACCTTAAAACTCATAATCCTGATAAGAGATTTTATTTAGCTTCAAAAAAAGCTATCTGTAAAGATATGAAGCTAACAACTTTAAAAAAAGTAGTCCTGGCGCTAAAAAATATGCAGTACCAAGTTAAAGTTCCAGAAAAAATAGCTATAAGAGCGAAAAAAACTCTGGATAGAATGTTAGAGGTTAAAGGGTAAAAAATGCTTTATGTAAAAGAACAGGTTTGTATAGGTTGTGGACTGTGCGCTCGTTCTTGTCCAAAAGGGGCAATAATCATTATTTTTGGAAAAGCAAATATTGATGATGAAAAATGCATTCAGTGTCATCTCTGTCAGGAAATTTGTCCTCGAGGGGCAATTGTTGAGTCAGTTGAAGCTGTTTCTTTAAAAGAGCTTAAACATACTTTTCAGGATTTAGAAAAACAGGTAAATGGGATTTTAGATAAAATTGAATCTCTTGAGAGAAAAGTTTAAAAATGAAAACCTATTTAGATTGCATAGCTTGTTTCTTTAGACAAGGTCTGGAAGCGGCAAGAATGGTTACCCAAGATGAGGTAAAACAAAGAAAAGTTTTAAATGAAATAGCTAAGGCAATTCCTAAATTTCCTTTAGGTAGTACTCCTCCAGAGATGTCTATAACAATTAATAAAATTGTTCATCAGTTTACAAATTCACCTGATCCTTATAAAAAAATTAAGGATAAATGCAACAAAATTTCCCTAAAGCTTTACCCTGAATTAAAGAGGCGGGTAAGAGAAGCAGATGATCCATTACTTATGGCAATAAAAGTAGCTATAGCTGGAAATGTTATTGATCTTGGAGTACCTGGTAAATTTAATATTGAGAAAGATTTAAAAAGTACTTTACAGCAAGATTTTGCTGTACTGGATTATACTGAATTTAAAAAAGCTTTAGAGAAAGCAGATGAGATTTTTTATATAGCAGATAATGCTGGGGAGGTAGTTTTTGACCGTGCTTTAATTGAACAGTTGAATAAAAAAACTATTTATGCAACCAGGGGAGGACCTGTTTTAAATGATGCCACTATAGAGGATGCTTTATTTTGTGGGATAGACAAAATAGCAAAGGTTATCTCTTCTGGCTGTGATGTTGCCGGAACTATTCTTTCTTGTTGTTCAGATAAATTTTTAAATTATTATAATAAGGCTAAATTAATCATTGCTAAAGGACAGGGAAATTACGAAACTCTTTCTGAGGAGAAAGAACCAATTTTCTTTCTCCTTAAAGCGAAATGTCCAGTGATAGCAAGGGATTTAGGATGTAAGACAGGAGATATAATCTTAAAAACTAACTTTAAAGAAGAAGAATAATTTTATCCAAATTATTCCCATATCTTAGAGGGGTGAAAAAACATGAACAGGATACGCTCGAAATTTTAGCTGGATGTCTTAAGTGATACATGGAGATGAAAAAGGGAAAGTGAGAGAAGCAAGTGATTGTGGTAAAGTGTACTAAATGCAAAAGGAAAATTTTTAAATATCAAAAGATTGGAAAGGGCCGATTATGGCACTGCTGGGAGTATCAAATAATCGAGGATTATAGCGTTCGAGATGAAAATGAAGTTAAATGTCAGTGTGGTAATTTAATTGGCGTTGTTGAAGAAAAATGGATTAAAATGAAACAGCATTCTTTTACATATTCAGGAACAATAACAAGAAAATTAGGAGGTAAAAAATGAAGATCACCATTATTTATGACAACACTGTTCACCAAAAAGGTCTTGAATCTGATTGGGGATTTTCTTGTTTTGTAGAAGTAGAGAGTACTCCAAAAATCCTTTTTGACACTGGGACGAACGGCAAAATACTTCTCTCAAACATGGGAAAACTTAATATTGATCCTGTTTCCATTGATGAGGTCTTTATTTCTCATGCCCATCTTGATCACGTTGGTGGACTTTCGAGTTTTCTTAAAGTAAATAAAAGAGCCAAAATCTATGTTCCACCTTCATTTCCTGGATCTGTCGGAAGAGAAGTAATTACTATAAAAGGACCCACAAAGATCCATGAAAATGTTTTCTCCACTGGTGAGCTTGATGGTATAGAACAATCCATGCTGGTTAAAACGGAAAAAGGATTGGTTTTAATTGTAGGTTGCTCTCATCCAAGGATGGCACATATCCTAAAGACAGCTTCACAATTTGGAAAAGTGTATGCTATTATTGGTGGATTGCATGGATTTAGTGAATTTGATTTGTTTAAAGACTTAACTTTAATTTGCGCCACTCATTGCACTCAACACAAAGCAAAGATAAAGTCCTTATATCCGGACAAGTACACTGAGGGTGGAGCAGGTAAAATAATTACAGTCTAAAAATACTAATCCAGCTTTGGGAAAACTATTCTCTAATATGACCAATTATCATTGATCGAGATATGAATTGGAGAGCGCATAAAAGAACCTGAGAAATTAATTTAAAGGAGATTTGAGTATGGCGCGGATATTTTTCCCTCAATTTAAAAGAGGAAAAGAAGGAGTAGAAGTTTCAAAAGGGACTATTTTAGAAGTGATAAGGAAGCTTGGTTTAGAAATAATTTCTGAATGTGGTGGAAAAGGACTGTGTGGAAAATGTATTGTCAGGATAGGAAAAGGAGAAAAAAACTTAAACTCACCAACAGATACGGAGAAAAAATTTAACTTAGGCAAAAATGAAAGATTAGCCTGTCAATCAAAGATTATAGGTAGTGAAGATATACACGTATTTATTGGGAGCATAGGAAAATTTTCTATTCTTTCAGAAACTCTTGAGGATAAAATTAAGATAAATCCCTTTGTCAGCAGGAAAAATGGTATGGTAGTATGGAATGATGAAGTGTTAGATAAAGATAGAGGCAGTATTTATGGATTGGCTATCGATGTAGGCACTACTACTTTGGTGCTTCAAGTAGTTGATCTTGAAACAGGACAAATATTAGCTACTATTGCTGATAAAAATCCCCAAGCCTCTTATGGAGATGATGTTATTTCCAGAATTGATTGGACTATGAAAAAAAAGGATGGGCTAAAAGAACTACACCAGGTAATTATAAGTGGTGTAAATAAAGCTCTTGCAAAAATTAATGAGGGAAAAGGGGAAATTAGTAAAAAAATTTATGAAGTAGTAGTGGTAGGAAACAGCACTATGCGTAATATTTTCTTTGGAATTGATGTCTCTTCTTTGGGAGTGATACCTTTTGAATCACAAAGTAAGGAACCAATTAACCAAAAAGCTTCCTATTTAAATTTAGCGGTAAATCCCAAAGCTAATGTTTATGGAGCACCTTTAATAGGGGGTCATGCTGGAGCAGATGCTTTAGCTGATGTTGTGGTTACTGAGATATACACTCATGATGAAGTATCAATGGTAATTGATATAGGAACTAATGGAGAGGTAATTATTGGTAATAAAAACAAGATATTAACAGCTTCCTGCGCAGCAGGGGGAGCCTATGAAGGAGCTACTGTAGGTTCAGGTATGGGAGCTGTGGAAGGAGCCATTAAAAATGTTAAGATTGTGAATAGTAAAGTAAAGTACGAAACAATTGATGATAAGCCAGCCATAGGAATTTGCGGCTCTGGATTAATTGATCTATTAGGTGAGTTGCTAAAAAATGGAATTATGGACAAAAAAGCTAAATTAAAGAGAACTTTTTATATTACCAAAGATATTGGTATCTCTCAGCAGGATGTCTATCAACTAATTACAGCTAAAGCAGGGCTACGATTAGATCAAGACCTTCTTATAAAGTATTATGGTATCACTCTTGATGAATTAGATAAAATTTATCTTTCGGGAGCTTTTGGTAACTTTATTAATTCAGATAATGCAATAGCTATAGGTCTTTTGCCTAATGCAGAGGAAAAAATAGCAAAAATTGGTAATGGAGCCCTGGCAGGGGCAAGACAAATGCTAATTTCTCAAGAAAAAAGAAAAACAGCAGAAGATATAGCTAAAAAGATCAAACATATTAAGCCAAATGAAAGAGAAAAGGATTTCGCTTATCTAATAGCTGAAAAAATGTATTTTTAATAAAAAAATGAAGAAAAATTTTTGTAAATGGTATGATGAAACATCTGCTATGAAAAGAGCTTATGATCAAGGTAAATTGGATAAGAAATGGGTAAAAAATTATTGCTGGAATGGCGGTAAAGATTGTGTTAGGAAAAAGAGATTTGAAGAGGAGGGATATATATCTCCTGATTATGTATTACCTGATGGGACAATAGATGAAAACTTAAGATGAGAAGTGATGTAGAAAAATCCATAAGGAGAAAATAAATGCCATCAAGGGTTTCCTCGCCAGATGAACAAAAGGAAAAGATTAAATACCGAATGGAAAAAATTAATTATAAGTTAGTTATAATTAGTGGTAAAGGAGGGGTGGGTAAGAGTATGATAGCAGTAAATCTTGCCTATGGTCTATTTTTTCGGGGGAAAAGTGTAGGTATTCTTGATATAGATATCCATGGGCCAAGTTTAGCCAAAATGATAGGAATTGAGGATCGCAGGTTAAGTACCTCAGAAGAAAATATTATAGAGCCGATATCTATTGATCCTCGTTTAAAAGTAGTTACTATTGCTTCCTTGCTTGAGAGTACCGATACCCCTGTTATCTGGCGTGGCCCCCTTAAAATGAAACTAATCTCTCAATTCTTAGGAGATGTCCCCTGGGGAGAACTTGATTATTTAATTGTTGATTCTCCCCCTGGCACAGGAGATGAACCTTTAAGTATAGCTCAGCTCATTCCAGAATTAAATGGGATGATAGTTATTACTACTCCTCAGGAAATAGCTTTGCTTGATTCTCGAAAATCGGTTAATTTTGCCAAATCTCTTAAAGTCCCGGTAATTGGAATAATAGAAAATATGAGTGGATTAATTTGTCCTTTTTGTGGGGGGAAAATTGATCTTTTTAAAACTGGAGGGGGAGAGAAGGCAGCAAAAGATTTAAAAGTTCCCTTCCTCGGTAAAGTCCCCATTGACCCAGTTATAGTAAATTCTACAGATGAAGGCAAACCTTTTATTCAAACTTACAAAGATACAAATACAGCAAAAATTTTAGATAAAATCGTAGGAAAAGTTGTAGAGAGAGTGGAAACAATTAGTGATTAGTTGTTAGTTAAGAATAAAGTAGTCGCAGGCTTTAGCCTGCGTGAAACTTGTAGTTTGGTCGAAGATTCTCTTAACCAAGAACCAAGAACTAATAACTAAAAACCAATTCTAAGCCGGGAGGCTAATATGGGAGTAAAAAATTATCCTAAAGTTATACTATTCTCATCAGGATCCTGTCCCTGGTGTTCTCGAGCCAAGAATTATCTTCATCAAAATGGAGTAAGGGTAAAAGAGATAAGAGTGGATAAGGACCCAGATGCAGCTAAGGATGTGGTGAGAATGACTGGACAGATGGGTATACCAGTTCTTTTAATTGGCAGAGCAAAAGTTGTGGGGTTTGATAAACCAAAGATAGATAGACTCTTAGGGTTAAAAAGGAGACCGTAATGGCAAGTGAGGTCTATTTTGCCAGTATGAGATGTAATTCCAGGGAAAGCAGCTTGTTAAATAAGGTGAACAGACTTTTCAAAAGAGCAGGTTTTGAGGAAATCATAGATAAGAATGATCTGGTTGCCATTAAGCTTCACTTTGGCGAGATGGGAAATACTGGCTTTATCAGACCCATTTACCTCAAACAGATTGTAGATCAAGTTAAAAAAAGAAAAGGAAAACCATTTCTAACAGATGCCAATACTCTTTATCGTGGGGCAAGGAAAAATGCAGTAGACCATTTTAATACAGCTATTTCTAATGGTTTTTCCTATGCTACT
>JAUWJM010000071.1 GCA_030607715.1 Candidatus Aerophobota bacterium | reverse complement strand
TGTTTAAATAGAAAAAAACAGGAAGAGATGATGAATAGAGCTAAACTTATTATTACCAGGCCCGGTTATACAACTTTGATGGAGCTTGCTTTCCTGGGGAAAAAGGCTCTATTTATTCCTACTTCCGGGCAAACTGAGCAGATATACTTAGCTAATTATCATAGAAGTAAGAAAAATTTTTACAGTGTGTCTCAGGATAATTTAAACTTAGCTACGGATGTAGAGAAGGCAAAAAAATACAAAGGGTTATCTCTTGATTTTTCTCCCAAAGAAGCGGAAGATAAATTTATGCGTCTAATATTTGGCCAATGAAAAAAAATCTGTTTGTTATTCTTTCTGGTGTGATAGGGGTCATTCTGGTAGTTTTAATATTTTATTTTTTTAATGTGGTAGGAATATTTTCTAATGTGAGAGAAGTTGGTCTGCTGGGAGCAGGGATTTTCATTGGTAATGCCTTTTTAATTCTTTTAATTGGAAGCATCTCCTGGCAAATAATTTTAAAATCCTATGGCCATAATCTTCCCTTTAAAGATGTTCTAATAGCTAAATTCATAGGCTCCTCCATTAGCTATCTTACTCCTTCTATGTATATAGGGGGAGAGCCAGTGAAAATTTATATCTTAGGCAAAAAATTTCGTCTTTCTATGACTAAGATAGGGGCCAGTGTGGTTGTGGATAAGTTTCTGGAGCTGGGAGCAGTTTTATTTTATATTTTTTTGGGTAGTGTCTGGACTTTAATTGACTATAATCTTTCCTGGCAGGTTTACTGGTCTTTAGTAGGAATTAATATTCTTTTTGCCCTTGGCATGGGATTGCTTTTGTTTAGTTTTCTTTTTCAAAGTAGATACCTTTCTCGTTCGGTTATCCTCATAGGAAGAATAAAACCTTTTTCTAAGACTATATCCAGGATTGAACCCATTATAGCTAAAGTGGAAGGGGAAGTCTTTTCAGCCTTCCGACAACACAAGAGAACTACTTTATTTGCTTTTTTACTGGATCTTTTAGCAGGAGGTCTTATCCTTATCAAGCCCTCTATTTTCTTTTGGTTTCTTAATACTGTTTTTAGTTTATCTCCGCTTGCTCTGCTTTACGCTCTGACCCATATAATTCTTGCCTTTCAGCTTACTCCTGGTGCTTTAGGGATATTTGAGTTAGGAGAAGTAGGGATTTATCGACTAATAGGAGTAGGTTCACAACGCGCGCTCGCTTATAGTTTAATGGTTAGAATTACTGATTTAATAGCAGTTGCAGTTGCGGGAGGTTTAGGTGTTCACCTGGGAGTAAAATATTTCTGGGGAAAGAAAAAGGATGAAAATCTGTGTGATCTCTGATCAGGCTTTCCCTGCCTGGGGAGGGGAAGGGGTAGCTATCCAGAGGTTTTGCTTAAAGTTGCAGCAAAGAGGTCATCAAGTTGTTTTTTTAACTTCCCGGGTTCCCCATCCACCAAAAGTTAAAGAGATCAAGGTATTTAGATTTCTTAGCTTCCCCATTCCCCAAAAGAGAGGTTATTTTGCTTTTCCTAATTTAGCTACTCTTATTTTTATTTTAAAAAAGGAAAAAGTGGAAATTGTTCATATTAATCTTCCTACTTTTCTGGGATGGCAAAGCATTAAAGCTGCCAGGAGACTAAAGATTCCCGTTGTTTTAGGATTTCATGTTCAGCTCGGAAATGTTTTCCCTTCCTCATCAGCCTTTTTACTTCCTTTAAGGTGGCTAATAGAAAAGTGGTTTTCTTACTATTACTGCCGGGGGAATGTAGTAGTTACCCCTTCATTTTTTGCTCGAGATATTTTAAGAAGGTATTCTTCCAGACCTGTAGAGGTAGTGAGCAATGGGGTTGATATGGATATCTTTAATTATGTTAAGATTGGGAAGAAAGAATCTGAGAAATTTAGAGAAAAGTACAATCTGGGCAAAGACCCTATTTTGCTTTATGTGGGAAGATTAAGCAGAGAAAAAAATGTGGAATATTTACTTTTCATAATGAGTATCTTAAATCAGGATAGTTTTCCAGTTAAGCTATTGATAGTGGGGTGGGGGAGTTTAAAGGACAAATTGGTAAAGCAGTCTTTTAAAATGGGTTTGGATAAATCTGTTATCTTTACTAATTATTTAGAAGGGGAAGAGTTAGTCTGTGTTTATGGGACAGCAGAAATTTTTATCCTTCCCTCTTTTTATGAGCTTCAGAGTATAGTTCTTTTAGAGGCAATGGCTATGAAAAATGCTATTTTGGTAAGTGATAGCAAAGATAGTGCGGCCCGGGAACTTGTGAGAAAAGGTATTAACGGATATACTTTTAGTTTGACAGATCCTCAGGATGCGGTGAGAAAGATAAAAAGAATAATTTCCAGTGAGAATCTAAAAAGATCAATGCAGGAGCAATCTTATAAGGTTGCCTGCAGCCATAATATAGATAAGAGTATCTCTAAAATAGAGGCACTTTACAAAGATTTGGTAAGGAGATCAAAATGAAACCTGTAATTCAGGTAGCTTTAGATTTTTTAAATTTAAACAGGGCTTTAAAAGTAGCAGGGGCAGCTGTATCTGGAGGGGCAGACTGGCTGGAGGCTGGCACGCCTTTAATTAAAAGTGAAGGTTTAAACTGCATCAGAGTCTTAAAGGAGAAGTTTCCTCATCTTCCTATTGTAGCTGATTTAAAAATTATGGATGCGGGAAGGATAGAGGCTGAGGCAGCTTTCAAAGCCGGAGCTGAGATAGTTTCTGTTTTAGGGGTAGCATCTGAGACTACCATTAAAGAATGTGCTCGGGCTGCTAAAAACTACGGGGGAAAGGTAATGGTTGATCTAATGAATATTCCCTCTCCTCTAAGTAGAGCTAAGGCTGTGGAGGAAATGGGGGTAGATTATATCGGGATACATCTTTCTATAGATGATCAGATGATAGGGGAAGACACTTTTGCCTTGCTCCATAAAATTTCTGGAGGAGTAAATCTTCCCGTGGCAGTAGCTGGAGGAATAAACTCAGAAACAGCTGCCCTGGCAATAGATGCCGGAGCAAGTATTATTATTGTGGGGGGAGCAATTTGCAAGGCTCAGGATCCTCAAAGAGCAACTATGATAATTAAAGAGGCTATAAAGGAAAAGAGGATAATAAAGACAGATTTATTTAAAAGGGTAAAAGAGGAAGAGGTCGCTACCATTTTTTTTAGAGTATCAACTGCTAATATTTCTGATGCTATGCATAGAGAGGAAGGAATTAAAGGGCTATCAAGGATAAGCTCGGACAGAAAAATGGTAGGAAAAGCTTTAACTGTTCGCACTTACCCTGGAGATTGGGCTAAGCCAGTGGAGGCTATTGATAGAGCAGAAAAAGGGCAAATAATCGTTATAGATGCTGGTGGCCTCGCTCCAGCCGTATGGGGAGAGCTGGCTACTCATTCTGCTTTAAGAAAGGGATTAGGAGGTGTGGTAATTTACGGGGGAGTTAGAGATGTTGAGGATATAAAAAGGTTAAACTTTCCTGTTTACGCTAAGGTTATTACACCCCATGCTGGGGAACCTAAGGGTTTTGGAGAGATCGGAATCTCTATTCAAATAGGGGGGAAAAGAGTTAATGATGGAGACTGGATAATAGGTGATGATGATGGGTTAATAGTTATTCCCCAGGAAAAAGCAGTTGAGATAGCTAATAGATCTATGGATGTTTTGGAGAGGGAGAATAGAATTAGGGAAGAAATTAAGCAGGGAAGCACTTTCTCCTCGGTAATGGAGCTACTCCGCTGGGAGAAAAGGTAAACTACTTACTCTTCCAGATTTTAACTTTTTTTATTCTTCGCTGGTCAACTTCCACTACTTCCATTTTGGTATTATTATAGGTGGTTTTTTCTCCTCTTTTAGGCATTCGGCCCAGCACTGTAAATATGAGACCTCCAATGGATTCAAAGGATGCGGCTTTTTCAGGAAAGAAGGTTCCCAATTTCTCATTAATTTCGTCAATGTCTGTATCTCCTTCAACCAAGGCAGATCCATCATCTAAAATTTTTATCTTTTCCACCCTGTCTAAATCGTATTCATCTTCTATCTCTCCCACTAACTCCTCCAATAAGTCCTCAACAGTAATAAGGCCGGCTACCCCTCCATACTCATCAACTACTATAGCTAAATGAGTTTTTTCCTTTTGCAGTTGACGGAAAATTTCACTTAACTTAACAGTATAGGGAACAAAAATGGGAGAGTGCATTATATCTTTTACCTTCATTTTCTCCCAGAGATGGGGTATCCTCAAGAGGTCCTTAGCATAAGCTATTCCCACGATATTGTCTATTCTATCTCTATAGACAGGTATTCGAGAATAACCTGCCTTGTTTATAAGCTGAGCTAGTTTTACCAAATTAGCTTTCTCGGGAATACAGGTCATCTTAGTTCGGGGGGTTATTATTTCCTTAACCCGGGTTTCATCAAATTCCAGGGCTGAGTGAGCTAACTCTTCTTCCCTTTTTTCTAAGGCTCCCTCTTCCTGTCCAATATCAATTAGAGTATGAATTTCCTTTTCTGTAACCAGGTGATTTATCGGCTCCTCTCCTGATTTAGATATTTTTAATAATCCCCCACTTAAAAAGGTGAGAAAATTAACTATGGGAGCAAAAACCTTGGAAAGAAAAAGAATTGGACCGGCAGTCTTCAAGGCTATCCTCTCAGCATGCTCACGACAGTATCTCTTGGGGGTTACCTCTCCAAATATTAAGATAACAAAGGTCATAATTCCAGTTGCTACACCTACTGCCAGCCCTGGTGTTCCCTTTACTATGCCTTGCACTAAAATAGTAGCCAGGCTAGCGGCAGCTATATTTACCAGGTTATTTCCTATCAGAATGGTAATCAACCATCGGGAAGGTTTAGATAGTAGAAGATGTATCTTTTCCCCTTTTTTAGGATTTTCCTTCCTCATTTTCTTCAGGGTAATTTTAGATAGGGAAGACAGGGCAATTTCCGAACCTGAAAAAAATCCTGATAGAACAATGCAACAAATTAGCGAGACTAATATAATCAGCGAGTTAACCAAGCCTAAATTAACTCCTCCTTAAAGTGTCTTTGCTCTATCTGTCTTATTTTGTTGATACGTCTCAGGTGTCTTTCACCATCAAAACCTGTAGTTAACCATTCTCTCGTTATCTCTTTGGCTAAGTCAATCCCGGTTACTCTTCCTCCCAAAATAAGAATGTTGGAGTTGTTGTGTCTTCTGGAAAGACGCGCCGTAAAGATATTATAGCAAGGAGTTGCCTGTATTCCGGGAAATTTGTTAGCTAAGATAGTCATCCCCAAACCTGTTCCACAGATGAGTATCCCCCGGTCAAATTTTTGGTCTACCACAGCTTGAGCTACTTTTTCTCCCCAGTCTGGATAATCAGTGGGTTTATCACTGTAAGTTCCAAAGTCCTCATAATTTATCTTTTTTTCTTCTAAAAATTTTTTTATCTCTTTTTTTAATTTGTATCCACCATGATCTGCAGCTAAAGCAATTCTCATTCCTCTCAACTTTTATCCTGTTAGATATTTACTATCTAATGGGGTTTACTACCTCCATTTGTATAATCTATTAGTTTTTTACTTAGTATCGGATTTACTCTTGCCTTTACTACAATCTTATCTTTCAAATACTCCTTATTTAGCACTTTTCCCTGTTGGTAAATTAAGGAAATTAAGTCACTTTTCTGGTAAGGGAAAATAAACTCACCAGTAATTCTTTCTTTCTCTAAGATTTGAGTTATACGGTCAAGTAGCTCATCCATCCCTTTCCCGGTGAGAGCTGATATAGTTATACTAAAATCAATGGCTCTTTGAGCCCGAGAGAGATGATGAGCATTGAAAATTAAATCAATCTTGTTTAAAACATTAATTACTGGTTTATCTTCCACACCCAGCTCCTTTAGTACCAGGTAAGTAGCTCGATTTTGTTCCTCAAATTTAGGATGGGAAGCATCCAGAATGTTTATCAGCAAATCTGCGTCTTCTATTTCCTTTAAAGTGGCGTGAAAGGAAGCGATTAGATGATGAGGTAATTTGTTAATGAAGCCAACTGTATCAGTAAGAAGAAGAATTTGATGATTGGGAAGAATTACTTTTCTGGTGGTGGGGTCCAAAGTGGCAAATAGTTTATCGTCCACCTTTACCTTAGCCGAAGTTAACCTGTTAAGTAAGGTAGATTTTCCTACATTGGTATAACCTATTAAAGCTGCAACCCAGTAAAACCTTCTTTTTTTCTTTAAAACCTCTCTTTGTTTTTCGAGCTTTTTTATCTTGTCTTTAAGGGTAATGATGCGGGAACTTATTCTTCGTCGATCAACCTCGAGTTTAGTTTCTCCTGGTCCGCGGGTGCCAATCCCTCCTCCTAAGCGAGAAAGAAGAATTCCTTTACCTTTTAAGCGAGGAAGAAGATAGGTAAGTTGAGCTAATTCTACCTGAATTTTACCCATTCCAGAGCGAGCTCTCTGAGCAAAGATATCTAGAATTAATTGAGTTCTATCGATAACCTTGCTTCCTATTTTTTCTTCTAAATTTTTCTGCTGGGAAGGAGTAAGCTCATCATCAAAAATCACTACTTTAGCTTCTAATTCCTGAGATAGGTTAGCTATCTCTTGAGCTTTACCTTTCCCAATGTAAAAGGCACTATCTTTTGCTTTGCGAGTTTGAGTAACTGTGCCAATTACTTCCCCTCCAGCAGTTTCCACTAAACAAGATAGTTCCGTTAAAGAATTTTTCAAGGACCACTCATCAGTTCCTCTTTTTTCCTCACGATTTAAAGCAACTAAGATAGCCCTTTCCCTTCTCGTTCCTTCTATTAATTTTGTTTTACCTTTTTTGGTTAAAATCTTAGGTTTTTTCCTCCTCCTAAATTTATATCATTATAATTTTAGTCTTAAACTGACGAATGTCAAGATACATCACTCCAGTTTTATAACTCGCTGCCCGCTGATAAGCAATCTCATATCTTCCCTTAAAAGATTCTCAATGATAAGGGAAGAATCTTATATTTTTTCAGAAAATCCGCTGCCTTTTTCCTTATTTATTCCCCGTTTGGAGCTTTGAATAAAATTGCATAGATAATCAACCTCAGATATTCCTTTCAGCTCATTTTTGATTCTTTCCAAAGCCTGCTGGGTATTAAGATTTGATCTAAAAAGGATCTTATAAGCTTTTTTCAAGCTGTTTCTAATAGGAAGAGGAAAATTAGCTTTTCGCAGTCCCACAGTATTTAATCCCCAGAGAGTGGTAGGATTTCCATAAGCTTTGGTATAGGGAGGAATATCCTTGATTACCTTGGAGCATGCACCAACTATTGAATAAGCACCTATCCTTACAAACTGGTGCACAGCACTTAATCCACTAATTATAACTTTATCCTCAACCCTGACATAGCCCGCTAAAGTTCCCACATTAGCGATAACTACCCCATCTCCCACCTGGCAATTATGGGCTATATGGGAGTAGGCCATTATAAAATTATTGTTACCTATTCGGGTAACGCTATCTTTCTTGGTTCCTCTATGGATAGTGGTGTATTCCCTGATAATATTTCCATCTCCAATCTCTACAAAACTTCTTTCTCCCTTGTACCTTATATCTTGAGCCGGAGTCCCAATGACTACACCCTTTTGGATAACACATCTGCTGCCAATTTTGATCCATCCTTCCAGGAGAACACCAGGACCAATTTTAGTTTCTTTGCCTATACTAACATTTTCTTCTACTATGGAATAAGGGCCTACCTGCACCC
Source organism: Candidatus Aerophobota bacterium (assembly GCA_030607715.1). Next base: position 335 of record JAUWJM010000071.1, on the reverse strand, counting down.
CTTCACTTAACTGTGCCCGAGGATGAACTATAGCTGTTGGATGTACTACTATTTCCATTTTATCTCCCCTTTTCATTTGATAGTTTTTTACCTCTTAATTTAGCTATGGTTTGCAAGCTTAAGCCCCAGATTTGAACAAATCCCCGGGAATCTTTTTGGTTAAAGGTATCTTCTTCCCCATAGGTAGCTAATTTTTTATCGTAGAGCGAATAAGGTGATTTTCTACCCGTTACCTGACAATTTCCCTTGAAGAGTTTCATCCTTACTATTCCCGAGACTACTCTTTGAGTCTCGTTTATAAAACTATCCAGGGCTTTGCGTAGAGGAGAATACCA
>JAUWJM010000117.1 GCA_030607715.1 Candidatus Aerophobota bacterium | reverse complement strand
TACTATAGTAATAGCAGGACCAGAATTACAAGATTCAGCTAATTTTCTGACCGGTTTATATTTACTGGAAGAATAGTACACACTAACCTGTGCTATAATTAGACCTGAAACAATTCCAGCAAGAATAGCCCAGAAAGGACCTATCAAAGAATAATTTTGATAAACTACCCCTGTTTTCATAACAATAAAAAAAGAACCTATAGCCATTAAAATAGCACCAGTATACGTTCCACTGTCCAGAGCTTTTTGCGGATCTTTTATTTTACCCATCTTAACCCAACCCACTCCAATTAAGGCGGAGATAATCCCCCAGGAAGCGAGGTAAAAAGGAAGGTAGCTTAAGGAGACAATAGCTATACTGGCAGCAATAGCTAAAGTAGCTATAATAGATTCTACATAAGATTCAAGAAGATCTGCTCCTAACCCAGCTACATCACCTACATTATCACCTACATTATCGGCAATAACCCCAGGATTACGGGGATCATCCTCTGGGATTCCCTCTTCAACTTTTCCCACTAAATCTGCTCCCATATCAGCAGCTTTAGTATAAATTCCTCCTCCCATGCGAGCAAACAAAGCCATTAAAGATGCTCCCATAGCATAACCATTAATGATAGCAGGATTGCCTTTAAATAAGATATAAACTGCCACCAGACCTAAAAAAGCTATACATACTATAGATAATCCAGTAACTGCTCCTGCAGAAAAAGAAATACTTAGAGCTGGTTTAAGTCCTTTTCGAGCTGCCTGGGTGGTTCTGCTGTTAGCTCTTGTGGCTATACTCATTCCAATCCATCCGGCTAAAGCTGAAACAAATACCCCTATCATAAAAGCTAATGCTGTTTCCCAGTTAACCGTAGTTTCACGGGCAAATAGGGGACATAAACTAAGAAAGATAGCTACAATAATTGCCACTACAGCAACTGTTTTGTATTCGGTAAAAAGGAAGGCTTTAGCTCCCTTTTGAATCTCCCTGGAGAGATTTTGCATTAACTCATTACCAGGATTCTGTTTGAGAATACCTCTTATTAAGAATCCTACCACAATTAAACCTATTATCCCTGCTCCCACAGAGAACCATAGATATAGCATTATCTTACACTCCTTTTTCGCTGATCAGTTACTTATCTTTCTTCCTGAAGATAAAGTAGGCGATTGTACTTCTGCATTGCCTCATCCAGTCCTTTAGTAAGAATGATTTCAATTGCTAAGCTAGCTTTCTGAATAATTAGCTCCATTAGCTCCCACTCAGAAGGGGTAAATTCTTCTAAAACATAATCTCTTAAGCTCATCTCCTCTAATGGCCTGCCAATTCCTACACGTAGACGAGGAAAATTTTCCGTCTTTAAATTCTGGATAATAGATCTTAGTCCTCTATGCCCCCCATCCCCTCCTCTTTTAGCTACTCTTATTCGCCCTGAGGGAAGATCTACATCATCACTAATTACTATTATATCTTCTAAATTCAACTGATAATATGTTTTTATTTCTTTAAGAGATGACCCGGATTCATTAACAAAGGTGAGGGGTTTAGATAAAATTACCTTTTCTCCTTTTATTTTTCCCTCTCCTACCAAAGAACGAAAGCAATAGCTTCCCACCTCAATTTCAAATCTTTCACTTAAACAATCTATAACCAGGAAGCCAACATTATGCCGTGTTCTGCAATATTCCTTGCCAGGATTTCCCAGCCCAAATACTAACCTCATTCCTTTCTTTTTTCCGAGGATAGTTTTTCTTTTTCTGCGGTTTCTTCAGTCTTTTTTTCCTTGCTCACAACTTCCACTTCCTCTGGAGCCTTTTCTTCCTCTTCCAGTCTCTCCAGTTCTTTTTCACTGATAGGGGACACTATAGAGATAACCATTTCCTCGGGATTAGTGATTAACTTTACCCTGGGTGGCAGGTTTAAATCCCTTGTCCGAACCAAATCTTTTACATTCAAATTGGTTAAATCCACTTCAATATGAGGAGGAATATCCCTGGGGAAACACTCTATCTCTATCTCTCGAATAGAACGTTCTACTATACCCCCCTTCTTAGTTACCCGGTCCTCACCAACAAAGAGAAGAGGGATTAAAGTGGTGATTTTTTCTCCTCGGGTAATCTCATAGAAATCTATATGCTGGATTTCCCCTTTAAGCAAATTGGGCTGGATATCCTTAATTATAACTTCCCGTTCTTTGTTAGTAGCCTGGTTAGTTAGCTTAAGAGTTATTACCTTTTCTTCCCCTGATAGGCTGTGGATAAGGTTTCTCAGATCTTTTGCATTCACTTCTAAAGATAAGTTTTTTTTCAAATGCGGTCCGTAAAGAATAGCCGGTGAACATCCCTCTCTCCTTAGTTTCCTGGCGTAACCTTTACCTGTCTTATCTCTAACTTTTACCTTTAATACAGGTTTTTCCATAATTTTCCCTCTTTTTAAAAAAGTTTGCTTACCGATTGATTTTGATGGATCCGTTTTATAGCTTCTCCCAGCAAAGGTGCTACTGAGAGAACCTTAATTTTTCCCCCCGCCTTTTTTGAATTTAAAGGAATGGTATCAGTTACTTCCATTTCTCTCAAGTCTGAAGCATTTACCTTCTCATAAGCATTCCCAGAAAGAACAGCATGGGTGCAACTGGCATAAACAGCGGTTGCTCCTTTTTCTATTAAGCTATCCACCGCAGCCAATAAAGTTCCCCCCGTATCTACCAGATCATCTACAATAATAATTTGCTTTCCTCTTATTTTACCTACTATATTGACAACCTCAGCTTCGTTAGCCACAGGTCTTCTTTTGTCCACAAGAGCTAAGGGAACCCCCAGTCTTTTAGCATAGGCCCGGGCTCTTCTTAGGCCTCCCACATCAGGAGAAAGAACCACCAGGTCCTTTAGGTTTTTCTTTTTAAAATAGTCGATGATTATGGAAACAGCAAAAAGATGATCTACTTTAATATCAAAAAATCCCTGGATTTGGCCTACATGCAAATCCATAGTAAGCACTCTGTTAGCTCCAGCAGTAGTAATTAAGTTAGCCACCAGCTTAGATGTAATGGGAACTCGGGGTTGATCTTTTTTATCCTGTCGGGCATATCCGTAATAAGGAATAACAGCAGTAATTCTATCAGCCGATGCTCTTTGAGCGGCATCAATCATAATTAAAAGTTCCATTAAATTTTCATTTGCGGAAGGTGAGGTAGGTTGAAGGAGAAAAATATCTTTACCTCTCACACTTTCATTGATTTTTACATAAGTTTCCCCATCACTAAAAGATTTAATTTCCATTTTTCCCAGAGGTATTTTCAGGTATTCAGTTATCTTTCGAGCTAACTCAGGATTAGCTCTCCCCGTAAATATTTTTAACTCATCACCCAGGCTCATTTTTTTCCCTTTATTATACCACAAATTTATTGAGGTAGTTTAAGGACTCTTCTCTTTGTATTTTTAACCTATTCAGTCTATCTCGTTTGTTTGGTTTGTCTGGTCTGTCTCGTTAACGCATTCACGCATCAACTCATTTACATATCACTATCTTTGCGAATGGCTGAACTCTTACTAAAACCTTTAGGTAAATATTATAAGTTAGAAGCAATAAATGTCAAGAATAGTAACCTGGTACCTACTGTTTTTTTATCCAATTAGCAATATCATCAATGACAATTTTTGCCACATGACCTGCCTTTTGATATTCGGCTGGCGTGCTTTTGCCTTCACCTTCAATAAAAAGATGATTAAGTTCTGGATAGATTTTGAATTCTACATTTTTCCTAAAGAACAAAGCTCTCTCCCAGCTCTGAAAATCTTCCATTGTTACCTGATAATCTCTTCCTCCCTGTAGGATTAACATTGGTTGTTTTAGATTCCTGGCTAGTTCTGGTGGATTGTAGCCCCGCAAGTTTAACCAATATTTAACCGGTACACCAAATGGTAAATACTTTGAAGGGGTGTTGATAGATAATTGCGGATTTTTCACTTTAGCAACTTGTGTTTTGAGCTGATCTAACTGTGTTTTCTCATCTTTAGAGATTGTGCCGTCGAGAGAGAAGATGTAAGACATCTGTTCAAGAATTACATCCTCTAAAGGTCTTGTTGTGCCAGCCATAATAATGAATCCAGTAATACTTGGATCAAGTATCCCAATTCTTGGGATGAGCATGCCACCCAAGCTATGCCCCAGTACAAAAATTTTCTTAGCATCCATTCCCTCTATCTTGCGCAGCATAGATGCAGCTAATAGAGCGTCATCAATTGTTTCTTCCTTAACAGTAATACTGTCTTTAATAGAGGTGAGTTTTTTGGCATATTCTTTTGTCCGTTTCTCATAGCGAAGGACAGCAATTCCTTGAGAAGCTAATCCCCATGCCAGATCACGGAACGGCTTATTAGGACCAATGCTTTCATCACGATCATTTGGTCCTGAGCCATGGACAAGCACAACCCCAGGGAAAGGGCCCTCTCCTATTGGCAAGGTTAACGTGCCCGGCAATCTCCATTCCCCACTCCCAACTATGACTTCTTTTTCTTGGTAAGAATTAGGTCTTACATATATTGGAGGCTTATATTTAAAGGAAGGCTGACTGGGGACAAAAAATAAACCAGCGATCTGTTTTGCATTGTTGAAAACTACCTTAACATCAAGAGGAGATTTTTCAAATTCGCATTTTACATACACAATATCATACTGTGATACTTTTTCTGTTCGGATACCAACCTGTTTTTTAAAAGGTCCAACCTGTGCAATGAGAGACTTCCAAATCTCCTGGAGCTTTTCTGGAGAGACTGCTTTTTTCATAGTGCTATCGAAATTTTTCACTGCACCTGAGAAATCTTCCTTTTCCAATAATTCAACAAATTCCGTTGCTAAAGCTGTAATCCCACCTAATTTTGAAACCCCTTGTTGTTGAGCATAGGAAAGCGAACCTGCCAAAAGAACCATAACCGATAATAACAAATAGATATATCTTTTCATAGTTTTCATCACTACCCTCATTTTATTAAATTCTTTTAATTCTCCTCTACATTCTGAACATTCTTTAAGATGGAGCTCAAGAGATTCTTTCTCTTTTAGTGTGGCTAAAAGGTTGACAAAATATCATTTTTATGATAATTTATTCTCAAAATAAAAAAAGGAGGACGTTATGCCATTAATCAGACCAATGTCTGATTTAAGAAATCGAGCCCACGAAATATCAGAGCTTTGCCACAGCGAAGACCAACCTATATTCATAACCAAAAATCGAAAAGGTGATTTCGTTGTAATGAGCCACGCCCATTATGAACGTCT
>JAUWJM010000129.1 GCA_030607715.1 Candidatus Aerophobota bacterium | reverse complement strand
TGCCCTGTAGATACAGGCAGCAGGATGAAATGTAGGAATAACTACTGTGGTATTGTTAAATTGATAAACTTTTCCTCGCAGGTGAGTAATGATCTGGGTAGTATTTAAGAGAACCTGGGTGGAAAATTTACCCAGAGTGCAGATAATCTTGGGATTAATAATTTTTATCTGTCGCTGAAGGTAAGGAAGGCACGCAGAAATTTCCTGAGGTTTTTGATCTCTATTGCCAGGAGGACGGGATTTAATGACATTGGCAATGTAAATCTTACCACCAAAGATACCTTCTTTTTTGAGGCTTTCTCTTAAGAGTTCACCTGCTGCTCCCACAAAAGGCTTTCCTCTTAAATCTTCATCTCTTCCTGGAGCTTCTCCTACTAACATTAGAGGTGACTGAGGATTCCCTTCTCCAAAAACCATATTTGTTCTGGTCTTATATAAACTACAGAGCTTACAGTTTTTCATACTCTGATAAAAATTCTGCAGGGAAACTTGAGAATTTTCTTTGTCTTTTCTTTTCTCCATTCCTCTTTTTTCCTCAAGATAGTGGCGAAAAAGTTTTACAATTTCTAAGTATTCAGGGATGAAATTTTTCATTATCTCATTTGTCTCGTTTATCAGTTAATACCTTGAACCTTGAAGCTCTTCTACCCATTCACGCATTTGACTATTCATAGATTAAAGGTTTTATAACCTGGTGGGGAAGCAAATTTTTACGGGTAATCTGGTAGTGTATTTTTCTTTCCTCTTCAGGAGGAATCTTTATCTCATATTTAATAAGGTGAGCATCTTCCTTGATGTAATCCTTGGGCTCAGAGATGAGCATCTCCCAACTATCAGGAATGTGCTCTCTTACCTCAACTTTTACCTCTTTATCTTTTAAATTTTTTAAGATAATCTCATACTCTTCTTCAGTATCGTAAACTTGAATATTGCCTCTATCGTTTCTTTTTATATTTATTTTTTTAAATTTCAGCATTTCTTTTCTTATTTGAATATCCTGAACCTTTCCCACGTATATTCTCAATGCCTGATTTGAGGCTGTTTTTTTAATTTCATCCTCTCCTAAAAAACTTAGCTCTTCCCCCTTTTTTCGATAAATTCTCACTCTTCCTGAAGGGATAAAGTCTCTATTTAAGGGAGAGTCGGTGCCATTAAAAAATTGATACAGCAGGGCTACCTTATCTCCCCATTCTTCCCGATCAAAGATGTATATTTTTTGCAGGGAAATGTTTTCTGCCTTAAAATGAGGTAACTTTTTCCCTTCTCCGTTTTTTATATCTGTTTGCCAGTGAGTTTTATCCTCACTAAAGATATTCACTTTCCTAAAATCCTCTCCACTTTGGTTGTAGATGATAAAGTAAGCCTCAAGAGAAATTTTATCTTCTCCCTCATTCACCTTAGCTTGATACTGATCATAGCTTATCCAACCACTTAGAAGATAAGAGATTCCTACCAGTTCCTTACCTTCCTTCACACTATCAATCTCCCAGATAAGGGAAGATACCTGATTTAAGAAAGAGATTTCCCTTAAAATACTTACTTTCTCTGGTTCCTCTAAAAAACAAATTTTAACTGAATCTGGATTAACTCTTGCCTTTTCCCAACCAAAATTAACCTCATTTATCCCTAAGGTAAGCTCGAGCTCACGTTTTTCCTGAACAAAAGCTTCCCCATTTTCCCTTAGTTCTACAACAACAGATTCTTGTGAGGTCAGGATAATTACCTTTGCCCCTCCAAAAGTTTGGATAATTAGGATGAGGGAAATAACTATTCCTACCACTAATAAAAAATTTCTCCTTAAAAATTTCGCTAAAGCTTTTCTCATCTTAATCTTACCTTCTTTCCAATACGGTAAATTATCTTTTTTTCATCTTTAGCAGGAATATTCAGTAAAAACTCCAGGGCCCGGGCTTCTTTTTTTGAAGGAATAATATTTGATCTTAGAAAATCCCATTCGCCTGGTATCTCTTCTCTGATCTTTAACTTAACAGCTTTTTTGAGAAAGTTTTGCAGCTTTAGCTGGTATTTCTCCTCCTCTCGGTATTCAACTAAATCGCCTCGCAGACCAAATTGTAAACCACTCCTTAAGTAATCTTTTAATTTCCGATCCACCTTTACCTTGCAGGTTGAACCAAGATTAATCTCTACTTTTCCATTTGAGGAAGTATACTTTATCTTATCCTCTCCCAGATAATTTAGAGTCTCATCTGTCTGTTTCTGCCAGATTCTAATAAATCCAGAAGGAAAAGGAAATTTCTCTTTATTTTCAAATTTATAAAACTTTATTAGCTGATGACCCCATTTACTTAAATTAAAGCAATAAAAATCTTCCAGGGGAATTTCCTTAGAGGCAAAGAAAGCTAACTTTACCCTTTTCTTATTTTCAAGATTACTTTTGCCTTTAATGCGGAAAAGATGATACTCAGAAATTTTTTCCTTTTCAATAACCTGAGGCCGCGCAGCTTCTACTCAAATATCCTCATTTTCCTTTAAAGTCATAGCTTTAAAAACTTTTCTTTTCTCCTCTTCCTTTTTCTCCTTAAGTAGGTGAACGGGCCCGGTTATAAGAATAACTTCAGCTTCTCTGTAATCCTTTCCACTATTATTTTCTATCTTTACCCACCCTTTAAGAGAGGAGATTGAATCCTCTTCAGGGTTAACTTCAGCATCATAGCCCGCTTCCCAGAAAAGGTCCCTGGTAAAGTAAGATATTTCTACCAGTTCCCTTAAATCTTGAGAAGACTCAATTTTCCAGATAATGAAATCTTTCTCCTCCTCTGTCATCACTTCTTTAACACTTACTTCTCGGGGATGTTGAAGAATCTCTAAATTAATGGAGGAGGGGTCTATCCAGGTTTCTGACCAGCTAAATTGAACCTTGTTTAACCCTTTCTTTAAATTCAAATAGTGCTGTTCTTGAATAAAGCTAAGGTTTTCCTCATAAATAGTCACTATTACCCTAAATGTAGGGGAAATAGTAGAAAAACTTATATGAGCTAAAGCAGGACAAAAACAAAGATTAATCCCCATCAACACTAAAGTACCACTAATTAAAAATTTTCTCATTTTATTTATCTTAGAATTTATCGTATTTAATTTAGCACAAGTTAAAAAATCTGTCCAGTGCAAGTTATCCAGTTTCAAAAATGGCGCCTAACAATATAGTGTAGACCTTTACCCCGTTTGATAGCGAGCAAAGCGCATCTAACGGGGTGAAGGTCTAGTTTATTCTGGTATCTTTAATCTTCATCCTGTTCAGTGGTAATATGAGCATCAATGTAAAGAGGAATTCCCTTTTCAGTTCTATCTGCTTCCCACCAACGCAAAAGTTTTTCTCCGCCAACTTTATCAATGTTAAGATTTACATCCAGGACCTGTCTCTCAGTTAAAGCCACAGCCTTTGAGGAAGTGAACAAAGGTTTAAACAGCAAAACTACTAAGACTACAGCTATCACTGTAAGAACAGCTTTACTATACCAGTCTAATTTATGAATCACAACCTGTTGCATTCTGCTCCTCCCTTAAAATATTTATCTCCTTTCTATAATATATCACTTATAATCTATACTGTCCAGATTTTTGGAATAAGTAATTTTATTGTCTTTTTTTGACAAACTGGCTAAATTTAGGATAATAAAAGTAAGAAACAATAGAATCAAAGTAACCATTTGACCCTTGAGCTCCATCTTAAGGGATGTTCGGAATGTAGAGGAGAATTAAAAGAATTTAATAAAATGAGGGGAGTGATGAAAAATATGAAGTATAAAGAACCTTCAGATGAAGTATGGCAGAGGTATTGGTCTAAAATTTACAATAAATTAGAACGTGGATTGGGTTGGATTCTTATCTCAATTGGAGCGATAATTCTACTTTTCTATGGAGGATTTAAAGCTGTGGAGAGCTTGATAAAAGATCCTACACTTGCAGTTTTTCTGAAAGTAGCTATTCTTGTTCTTTTAGCTGGAATAGTTATTCTTTTTGTTTCAGTAGTGAGAGAGAGAATCTTTACCTATAAAAAGGATAAATATGCCAAGGAGGTCAAACGATGATAGTGGTAACTACAGAAAATATTCCTGGTAAAAAAATTGTGAAAACTCTCGGCCTGGTAAAAGGCAACACCATCAGGGCGCGACATATTGGGCGCGACATTATGGCTGGATTTAAAAATATAGTAGGGGGAGAGATAACAGATTATACCAAGATGATGGCAGAATCAAGAGAGCAATCTCTGGATCGCATGATAGAGGAAGCAAAAAAACTGGGAGCAAATGCTATAATTGGCACCAGGTTCATAACTGCCTCTGTAATGCAAGGGGCAGCAGAGCTCTTAGCTTATGGCACGGCAGTGATAGCAGAGTAAAATATTAGGGCATAAGAGCAGTAAGACCACCGAAATATATACCCATGTTAGCAATAAAGAGAGGTAATTAAAGTTCTCCTAACATTGCTTATTGTAGGGAACGGTCGCGACCGTTCCCTACAATAAGGGTGAGTAAACTCGCCCTTGCCACAAGTGGGGTGTTTGGAATTTTGGTGGGTTGAAATAGGTTAAAAATAGAAGGAAATGAGTTCTTAAATGAGCTCATTTTAGGGGGATAATGATATGAGAACATTTCACAAAATAATAATTGGTGATTCAAGATGGATGAAGGAAGTTCCAAATGAGTCAGTCCATCTTATTATTACTTCTCCACCCTATTGGCAACTGAAAGATTATGGAAATGAGAAACAGATAGGTTTTAATGACACATATGAGGAGTATATTAACAATCTTAATTTAGCTTGGAATGAATGTTGTAGGATTTTACACAAAGGCTGCCGTTTGTGTATTAACATAGGTGACCAGTTTGCCCGTTCGGTTTATTATGGAAGATACAAAGTTATTCCAATAAGGACAGAAATAATCAAGTTTTGTGAGAGTGTCGG
>JAUWJM010000054.1 GCA_030607715.1 Candidatus Aerophobota bacterium | reverse complement strand
ATTTAGATACTCCTCCTCTTTCCAATGAAGCTACCTACTTTTATGTTATTACTGCCTTAGATTCCCAGGGGAATGAATCATCTTATTCTAATGAGGCTTCGGCCAGAACTGATAATATTCCTCCCTTATTTGTTGCTCTTTATCCAGTTGCATCCTCCTCTGATTTTACTAAAAATGAGCACCCTTACTATTCTAACACCTCAGATGTTTATCTTTTAGCTATTTTAAATGATAAGGATTACAACTTAGAGGTTGATTTCTCCTCCTTAGATGATAGATATGGCATTGGCTCTCAAAAAGAGGTGGTGAGTGATAATCTTGATGGCTCTTATTTAATCTCCTATAAAATATCTTTTCTTAATTCTCTTTCTGATAAAACTGCCCTTGTTATAGCCACTGCCAAAGATGAGGCAGAGAATCCTGCTACTAAAGGAACCTCTCTTTACCTTGACAATACTCCTCCTACGGCAAAGATTACCCAACCTTCCTCTGGAGATACTTTAACTGGAACTTACAACTTTATCGTTGAGGATATTCCTCCTTTTGACAGTGATGTGGAAGACTTATCCTTAGAGTACTTACCCAATGGTGGAACAATTTGGGCTACCTGTGAGAAGCAGACTTCAGGAACCTTGACATCTGGTGCTACCACCTCAATTGAATGGGATTCATCTACCTTAGGTGATGGAACCTATGATTTTAGAGTAGAGCTAACTGATCCTGTAGGTAACATTTCTCATACATCTGTTGTTAAAAATATTACCTTAGACAATGGTCCTCCACCTGCCCCTACAAACTTAACAGCAACTGCTATCTCAGATGCTAAGGTGAAGTTAATTTGGACTACCTCCTCTCCTGAGGATGATGTTTCCTCTTATACAGTTTATCGCTCTACCACGCCCACAGATGTTCCTCCTTTTGATAAGGTGGGTGAGGTTCCAAAGGGAACATATCCTTTAGAATTTATCAATGGTCCGTTATCTGATGCTACAACTTATTATTACCTGATAAGAGCTATAGATTCTAATGGAGTTAAGTCAGCTTCCTCCAATATTGCCTCAGTTAAAACAGATGGGACTCCTCCTTCATTTGATACCCCAATTATTTCTGATAAGTCTGCTTACAAGAATGGAGATACTATTAAGCTAACGGTTAATCTTGATGACTCAGGTTACACATTATCAGCCAGCTTTTCCCAAGTTGACTCAGAGTACGGTCCCAGTCACAGGGAAACTTTTGCAGATTTAGGAAATAGTCTTTATGAGATTTACTATACTATCTCCTCTTTCAACCAGAGATCAGATTTTGACTATACAGTTACAGTTACTGCCTCTGACTTGGCAGGAAATCAAGCTACCTCATCTGTTAGTGTTATTTTGGATAACACCGCTCCTCAGGAGCCAGAATTTGAAGATATAGTTAAAATAGGAAGATTTGTTGATATTAATGGTGATGGTTTGATAGAGGAAGGGGAAGTTACCTGGGCTCATTATGAGGTAGAGGATATGTATATTGATTTTCCCGGAGATGAGGGCTCTCCAGGAAATCCCAAATGGTGTTCCAAGGTTACCTGGACTGATAATTATTTCATAAGTGAAGACATTATTGTTCTTCAGGTGGAAGCTGATGAGTCTGGTTATGCTATTTCTCCGGCTGCGGTTTCCGCTAATTTCTTTCCTCTTGATAGTTCGTATCATAAGGAAGATGAACAGTTAGCTATTCCTGGAGATGGTACAGCTCTTGGCGGAGGAGTGCTCAATTTTAAAGATTACCTTGATAATGATGGGGATGGAAGTGTGAACAATCCTGCGGAAGGAAAATACTAGCTTTTAGCTTATCAATTTAAACCTGATAATTTCAGAGAGGATGGAGAGTATCCTCTTGAGGTAAAGATAGCCGATAGAGTTGGAGAAAGCATCAATACTATTTATTACTCAGAGAGGGATCCTTCTCATTTGTTCCCGGGTTGGATTCCTTTAGAAGAGGTAAGTCTTCAAAAACGTTCTCCTGTTCTTTATCTGGAAAATCAAATCCCTGCCCCCGTATTTGATTCTGTTAATCCTATCACTTCAGATAAAGATAGATATAAGAATGGGCAAACTATTACTTTAACTGTAAATCTAAACTCACGTGGTTTTACCCTCACTGCTGACTTCTCTGATATTGATTCAGAGTATGGCCCTGGATCCAATATGGAATCAGTAGTTGATAATGGTGATAGTACTTACACTATTTACTATACTATTTCTCCTTATAACACAATAGCTAATGGTTTCCGTGCTGTTATTGTTACTGCCAGGGATAAATCTGGACATCAAGCCCAAAAACCTATTGTTATTTGTCTGGATAATGCTCTTCCCGTATTTGATTCCATTACTTCGGATAAATCTACTTACAAGAATGGGGATGTCATTGAGCTTACAGTAAGTTTAGATGATTCTAACTATATTCTTTCCACTGATTTTTCTCCCATAGATTCAAAGTATGGCCAGGGAAGCAATACTGAGTCAGTAGTTGATAGCGGTGATACTACTTATCAGGTTCTATATACAATTAATAATTTCAATACAAGGGATGATTCTTCTTATACAGTGATAGTTGCTGCCTCTGATAAGGCTGGGAATGCCACTTCTTCCTCTATTATATTAAAATTGGACAATACTCCCCCTGTATTTATTTCATCTACTCAGGCTAACCAAACGATTTACAAAAATGGAGAGATTATTACTTTAATTGCTCATTTAGATAGCTCTGGATATCAACTAAAGGCAGACTTTAGCAATATTGATAGCGAATACAAGCCAGGAGATGAGAGATTTATTGACTGGGGAATGGATGGGGTAGATAATGATGGGGATATAAGCATAGATGAGGCTGATGAGCAGGGTTGGTATAGCATTATTTACACTATTAGCCAGGACAATAAAAAAACGGATGGTTATTATCAAATTATTGTTAGCGCTATTGATGAGGCAGGTAATGAAGTAAAAGATTCTGAGCATACTCCAGATTTCTCAGTTTGGGTTAATTTAGATAATACTTCTCCTGAGTTTTTAGGGATTATTAAGGCTGGTACATTTATTGACGATGGAGATGGCAAAATTGAGGATGGAGAGATGAATTGGGCACCATCCCCTCCTTATCCGCCTCCTTTTTATTTAAAAGGTGGAGATACTATTGTTTTTCAGGCACAATTGGATGCTCCTGGATATGCTGAATCTCCTGCAGCTGTTGCGGCAAACTTTTTACCTATTGATAGTAAATATACTATGGGAGGCGAACAACCAGCTATTCCTGGAAATACTCTTCCTGATTATTTAGATAACAACCAAAATGGGAAGATTAATGAAGATGTAGAGGCTAACTACTATCTTATAAAATACACAATTAATTCTCTTCCGGAAAATATTAGAGATGATGGACAGTATTCAATAAATGTAACTGTTACTGATAAGGCAGGTCATTCCACCATTAAATCTGTTTATGCTGATTTAATATTAGATAATCATCCTCCTTATATTAACTCGGTTAATATTTACTCTACAGAAGGAAGCTGGTGGTTATCGGGAACGGTTACTGACAAGCAAATAGTTAAAATTGAGGTTAATTTAAAGGACAGTGAAAGTGGTTTAAACATAGAAAAATCTAAGGTAGAGCTGTTAACACCCCAGGGGAATCCTGTAGGAAATGAGCCTGCTATTGATAGGGGTTATAATACTATTACTTTAATCTGGTCAGAAGCCTCCCCTCCTTTAACTGTGGAAGGAAAATATACTATTAAGGTTACTTCTTATGATTTAGTAGGTAATTCTGCAATAAATACTGATTATAGTTTTGTTTATGATAAGAGTGCTCCTATTCTTGTTTCTACTTTTCCGGCTAACAATGAAACATTGAACTCTCCTGTAACTTTTATTACGGCTACTTTACAGGATAAGCCTGATTCTTTTAATGCTGGCTTAGATTTAGAAGATTGTGAGATAGCTTTATTTGATAATAATGGAAATGTTCTTGATAGAGGAGGAGAAGCAGTAAGTGAAGATACTATCAAACTCTCTTCTACTCCTGGGCAAGTTTTAGCCGGCAAAACAGGAACATACTATATTCAGGTTACTTCTAAAGATTATGCTGGAAATGAGGGAGAATATACTCATACTTTTTATCTGAATTTAGACCCTGTAAAAGAGATTTCCCAAGCTTGTATGAAGTATAAAGGAAACAGTTTTCATTCCGATCTTATCTCATCTACCAATAGAAATAATCCTGTAGTCTTTTCCAATGATAAAATTGATGAAATTTATCTTCAAATAAATCTTCGCTCTGGAGCTAATATTGATGAAGATGTTTCTAATATTGATTTGTATAAGATAATTTCTCTTGTTTCTGAAGAAAAAATTGAGGGGACATCAAATATCACTTCAGAGCAAGGTAAGGCAAATTTAATATTTTATCCCTATTCTATCTTTAATCCTGATGTGGATAATCACGCAAAAGATGGTTTTTACTGGGTAAAGGCTGAAATAAAGGATATTTTAGGGAATTCTCATCAGATTGATTTTTTCTTTGTTTACGATACTACTCCTCCCCTACCTCCTTTCTTTGAAATGGAATCATTTGACAGAGCTACAGGGATGGTTACTATTTCAGGGATAACTCAACCTGAATCTTCAGAGCCTCAACAGGTGCAAATTTTTATTAACGGGGAGTACAAGGAAAGTGTTACTGCTGATACCACCGGCAATTTCTCTAAAGAAGTAGCCTTAAAAAAGGGAGAAAACTCCATAAATGTTAGAGCTATGGATAGAGCTGGGAATATAGGTGATTTTACCAGCAGTTCCATAAAATTAAATTATAAGCCCGATCGTCTGCTCTCTATTATTTTTCGGTCCTCACGGATACTAAAGTCAGGATCCTCTCTTACCCCGGTTAAAGTAGTTTACTATTTAAGTGAGCCGGCAAAGGTTACCATTCGCATCTATAACCTTATCGGTGAGATAGTTAAGGATTGGGAAGAATATTTAAGTTTAGGAGATGAGAAAGAGTGGGTCTGGTGGGGAAAGAATATGTATGGAGAGGAAGTGAACAACGGAGTTTATATCCTGAGAGTCACTGCTAAATCCTCCAGCAGACAGGAAACAGTGACTAAACTGGTAGGAGTTCTAAGATAAAGGCAAAGTTCCCTGTATAGATTTAAGATCATTTTCTATCTCTTTTACTTCTCTTTCGATGTTTTTTACCTCTATAAAATCTTCCCAGGCTGGATGTTCAGGAATCACTCCTTCCTTTATCTTTTTCCTTAGTTCCTCTGCTGTAATTGCTTCGTATCGTAATAGGATTTCTAATCGCTCGTTAAGATATTCCCTTTTTTTCCCCTTAAGAATGGCTTCCGCTCCCTTTTTTAATAAATCATGGAGAGGGATATTCATTTTTTTAGCCATTTTCTCCAGAACTAATGAGCTCTCCACACTAAACACCTCCTTTTTCCTGAATTCTTATTTATTATGATTTAACTCAAGCCTCAGCGAATATTATTCAAACCGCCGAATTTGGGTTAACCATTGAGTTTGTTAAGTTAAATTTTTACTTGTAACTCAAGTTGGGTAGTCGGAGGTAGGAGCCTGAACTCCAAAATCCCATAAACCTAACAAACTCATAATATTATTTTACTGGAAATTAAGGAATCGTCAACTTTTCGCGTTAGGTAAGATTTTCAACAGCGTCATTTGTCATCCCGAGGAGCAAAGCGAGGAAGCAATCTCTTGGAAGGTAAAAAAGTACAAATTAAAGAAAATATAAGAGGCACGAAAATTTCGTGCCTCTTATATTTGCAATTCTTAATGCAATTTAGAAGCCAATTCCCATACTAACCCTGTGGGTACTCCCCAAATCTCCATAAGGGACATAGGCATAATCAAGGCGGAAGCTGCTGGTCTTAAATCCCATCCCTGCTGTATAACCCGGGCCACTATCTTGATTGGTTCTGTACCCTGTTCTTAAGGCAAATGTTTCTCCCAGCCGCCACTCCAAACCTACACAAAAATAAGTATTATTATCATTGGGCATTCCTGCGTCAACAGCAAGAGTTAAGGTTTCCATTTTTATCCCTATCCCTGCTTTAAGAACGATTGGCAAGGGATCATCTCCTAAGTTTCCTCCTAAGTTTTGGATGGCAAGTCCCAGGGAAAAGTTATTCCACGGTTTTATTAGAATTCCTCCTGTTCCAAGGTAGCTGCTTTCCTTACTATCCTCTATGGTGTCGCTTAAATAACCGACTGATATACCCAGTGAAAAATTTTTTGCCATTTTTTTCGCATAGGCTATCTGGAAAAGGAAATTTGAGGCGCCAAATTGGTGAGTGGGAAGGCCAGCCTCATCATATCCTTGAATTTTTCCCATGTCTACATAATTGAGTGCAAATCCTACTCTATTTTCGCCAAAAGGTAAAATATAGCTAAGGTAACCCTGGGATATGCTCTGGAACCATGTATTGTAAGTAGCAAAAAACTGTTTATCGTTGATTTGCGTGAGTCCTGCTGGATTCCAGTAAATAGATGACCCATCATCAGCAAGAGCAGTAAAAGCTTCTCCCATAGCAGTTGCTTTTGCTCCAACTCCTATCTTGAGAAAGTTAGCGCTGGTTGTTCCCACATCACCTTCATCTGCTACACCCTTAAAACTGAAAAGGGCTATAGCAACCATTACAAGAATAAGGTTTGTTATAATTTTTTTCATGGCTATCCTTCCTTTTTTTGTTATTTTATGATGGCAATTTTTCCCGTTTTTGTTTCAGTTGGACTGGTAACAAGAATGAGATATATACCTCTGGCCACTAATTTGCCACTCTCATTTTTGCAATTCCAGGTAACTCTGTCCGTGTAAGGCCATAGCGGTTCTAAGGTTCGTACCAGTTCCCCGGAAACCGTGTAAATGAATACTTTCGCATCTGGAGGTAGACGGTCAATTACAACTTCTTGATTTTTACTCAAATCACAGGGGTTGGGATAGGCTCCAATGGGGAGTGTTTCCTGTGGGCCCTTGCCAATGCGCCAGATCTCACATCCTACATTAGGTGAATGGGGATACGTTCCAGCAGGCACATCCGGACAGTTCAGATGAAGTAATCCTTGTGGAGAGAAAAAAATCCAATCCACAAAATATGCCCAACTGGCTGTACCCACATATAATTTATTCTTAAACTTTGCAACGGTTCTTATACCGTATTGTTCAGATAAATTCAATCTGTAATCCAGCCCAGATATCTCAAAACAAATGGGGACACATCTTGTATCTCTTCTCATTCCAGGATCATTTATTAATCTGAAACTTCCAGTATCTCCTGTATCACTTGCCCAAAGTTCCCCACCTAAAAGCAGATTCATAGTGCCAATAATGAGTTGACCATCATACTCAATCATACGCCAGATATACATATTATCAATGCGGCTCGGTCCTCCTCCTGGATTTCCATTGGGAACAACACATTCCCACTCATTACCATCCCATCGCCAGATTTCTGCTCCATCAGCAAGGGTAATGATATCTTCTACTCCATCTTCTGGTAGGTTAAAATTTTGCGTTCCCACGTAGAGTTTATCTTTAAATACTGTCATGGAAAGCACGGCTCCGTTCTTAGGATCACCAAATCCATATTCATTCACCTGTTCCCAACTTTTATCACCATCACCGTCGTAACGCCAGACCTCACAACCAAATCCCGAGGATGCACCACCTGCAACGGATTTATCAAAAGTTCCTATATAGAGGTCCCCTTGAAACTCTATCATCTCACTAATTGAGTTTACTGGATGTTCATCAGGCCAGGGTGTTACATTTTCCCAGGAAGCTGGATTGATACTGTCAAGATTTTCGACAGTATCAGTGTATTTAAAGATTTGGGCAGTGCTGTCATCATTTAATTGTCCAGCATCAGCGTATAATTCTTCTCTATACTCTGTTATGCCTCTTGTTGATCGAGCCCCTACTCCAAATCCATCTTGGTTAGCCTGTTTCCAATTAGTACCATCAGTCACCCAGATTTGGCAACCCGTTTGGTTATTAACTAAACCAAGCCATAATAGTCCAGCATACTCCGTACCGCCACGAACAGTCCCACAACCAGGAAAAGATTTTACAAAGTCCCAGTTTTCTCCATCACTGGATCGATAAACATTGGCACCTTGCAGACAGGAAGTTCCCACATATAACCACTCCTCTCCCTGTGGGTCGGTATAGGTAACTATCGTCTTGGCATAAGAGTTGTTTAAATTACCAAAGCCATCTTTTACTACGCGTTCCCCCCCACCATCAAAAGAGCTTATATCAGCACCAATTGGTTGTTGTAGTTGCTGCGATTCAAGTGCATCGTGAGCTT
This sequence comes from Candidatus Aerophobota bacterium, assembly GCA_030607715.1. Next base: position 1,609 of record JAUWJM010000054.1, on the reverse strand, counting down.
TTTTAAGGTAATTAATGAAATTCTCACGTGATAAACCTTCTATGGTAGTTTGGGCGAGAGCAACGGAAGTTCCCAGGATAAATATAATCAGAACTATAATTGCAGACAGTATTGAAAGTGATTTTTTCTTCATTAAGGCTCTCCTTATATTTTCTATGAGCTGATTCAAGAACTCCTCTCCTTGTCCTTTTAACCTATATCAACCCACCAAAATTCCAAACAACCCACTTGTGGGTAGGGATGACTTTAGTCGCCCCTTGTGAAGCAAGAGTTAAAAAGCAATCGGGAGGCTAAAGCCTCCCCTACCCAGGCAGAGAACTTTAATGAGCTCTATTCTGTTATAAAAATTTCCTTTTTTCTCGCCCTGTTGATTAGCAAAGTTTACTCTATGGGGCGGGCGTAAGATTGCGAAGTCTGTTTAAAACAGAAGCTCAAAATGAAGAGACAGCAAAAAAGTCTATCCCTTGCAATAACAAAGTAAAATGAAGTATTATTTCCAAAACTATCTACATAAGTTGTTTAACATGACTTTTAAAAATCGCCCGCAGGGAAAAAACACCCTGCGGGCTTTTGCTGTTCAAGTTATATTGCTACCCCTAATCCGACAGAGAAAGCTGTCTCATCCAGTAGTTTTATCTCAAACTTACCTGTAAGCCTATCAGTGAAGTGATAGTCAGCTCCGGCAAACATGCCAAAGCTATCTGCCTGTTGCATGGTATAGGCAAAGGGGAATATAGTTGTCTCACTGTAAGTGCTATCTATCTGGGTCCAGAGGAAAAACTGTCCCTGGTATTTTGTCTCCATCCGGGAGTATTTTAAGCCCGCATAAGGAGAGAGTTTTCCCATTATCCCTGATAAGACAAGTGCCAGATGCATTTCTGTAGTTTCACTTTCATCAATTCTTGCTCCAAAACCTACTTCTCCATATGTAGGACCCATATTACCGAAACCAGCAATGGAAAAGAATCCCATGTCTTTGTTTTTCTGGGTTACATATTGGGCATCAAAAGCGGCCTTGAAGTCAGGTTTGTTGTAAAATATAAATTTTAACCCTGCCCCATAAAATGTTCCCCAGTTGGATCGCTCTAAACCAAGCTCTGCAGGTGTTTCTATGGCTATACCAGGATTCTCTGCGTAAAAAATAGGCTCACAACTGTAGTAATCATAAATGGAGATATAGCCCGGACAGGTTTCCCCTTGGTACTCATAAGATCCAATACCAGCCTTAAGGTCATAGTGTTCCCATTTGGATATAAGTCTTGCCGTACCGTATTTACCGTAAACTTCTGCTGGGCCCAGCTTAAAGGAAGCCTTTAAGAAGTAGCGGTCTATGGTTTCAATCTCTTCCAATCTGGTAAGGTCAAAGTAGCCTGTTCCATGGACATCCAATACATACTCATAATAAAAGGGATCCATCCACCAGCCGGTTACCTCTGTTGCTATCCCAGAGGGCTCCTTTAAATCCATTTGACGGGTAAGATGCTCTGCCTGAAGTTCCAGTACGAATTTGCCTTCTCTTTCCTTTCCCAAAAAACTTATATTACCCACTTCAGATGCACTGACTACTGCGCACATTGTTAAAGTTAACAACCCTGCTATTAATACAACT
>JAUWJM010000053.1 GCA_030607715.1 Candidatus Aerophobota bacterium | reverse complement strand
GATGAGAGAAAAGCTCGTTCATTTCAGAAGATGAGCGAAAATAAAAATCAGACGAGGAAAATTTTAACCGATTTTTATCTGCGAGAGTTTTACCTGTTTGGATACACAAAAGCACATCCTGAGCTTTAGCATCTTCTTTAAAAATGTAGTGAACATCATTGGTAGCTACCAGAGGAATGCTTAATTCATTACTTAATTCTACTAAAAGATCATTGACTTTTCTTTGATCATCCAGAGTGTTGAACTGCATTTCCAGGTAAAAATTATCCCCAAATAAAGACTGATAAAATTTAGCTACCTCTTTAGCTTTTTCAATTTTTCCTTTTTTAAGTAGAAAAGGAATTTCTCCTTTTAGACAACCAGAAAGGACTATCAGCCCCTCATATCTTTGGGAAAGAATTTGTTTATCTATCCGGGGATGATAGTAAAAACCCTCTAAGAAACCGACACTAACTAAATCCATCAAATTTTGATAACCTTGTTTATCCTGGCACAAAAGAGTTAAATGAAAAGAGGTTACCTCTCCCTTTAATTTTTTCTTTTTTAGCCTTGACTCTGGAGCTACATATACCTCACAGCCAATAATTGGTTTTATTCCTCTTTTTCTTGCTTTTTGATAAAAATCTACTGCGCCAAAAAGGTTACCATGATCGGTTAAAGCTAAAGCAGGCATATCAAATTTGCAGGCTTGATTAACCAATTGGGAGATACTGCAGGCGCCATCCAGGAGGCTATAATCAGAGTGAGTATGCAAATGAATAAAATCAGGCATTTGGTTCTCCTTTTATTAAATTTTAGCCCATCCTTTTCTTTTGTCAATAAATTTAATTTTCCTTGAGGTATAGAATTTATAAATTATCAAGGGCGACTGAAGTCGCCCCTACCCATAGAAAGGACCCTTATTTTATTGGGTAGGGGGAGGCTTTAGCCTCCCTTTTCTTGAAAATGTGGAAGTCAGGATAGATTAAGAGTTAATATATGAGCAGGATACTCAAGAGCATGAATTCTCTCTGCGTCTTGTTGAAAAAACTATACACTTATTTTCTGAAGAATCTAAATTTATTAAACCAATTGTTTTCTTTTATAAAGTGATTAATCTAATTTTCCTTTTGTCTGCATAAACTTGCACAGAACAGGTAATATCTGCTTCCACGATCCTGGAGGAATATCCTCACTTATCTGTATCATAAAAGGGGTGTCTCTCCCAACTTCGTTTAAAACTTTCTCGAGAAAATTTACAATCTCTTCATTACTTTTCTCACAGAGTGAAGCTGGAAAATTGGGGATGATTACCTTATCTGACCAAAGAGTTTCGGCTTCTGATATTGGGATATCTCCTGACATTTCGGCAAAAGAAAAAGATTCAATAACATCAATTGGAGATTTTGCAATCAGATCTTTTAGTGCGTTTATCCGTCCATCCATATGAACAATATAGGACTTACCTGCTTCCTTGCACTGTTTTCCATGCTTTTCATAAAATGGAAGACAGTATTTTTTATAATACTCCGGAGGAGTCATATCGGAAGTTATGTTGTCTGGTTGCCAGATAAGATCTACTTTCGATTCAAGAGCCATTTCAAATTGCTTATCTAATTTTGCATCAATTACTTCCATGAGTTCTATTACCGGATCTGGAGTGGTGAGAAGATCTGTTAGAAACCGCTCTGGCCCTGCAAGTTCTATGAGAAGTTTCTGATAGGGAGATCTGTCCACTCGTCCCAGAACTACACCATCTTCTTCCAAATCCTTCATTTTTTCAATGAGGTTTTTTTCGTTTTTACGGAAAACTGTATTTTCTACTATGTATTGCATAATTTTATAATCTTCTATACTTTTTATGTAGTATTTATTCACCCAATCACTTCCATATGTTGGATCTTTTGATAAGTGTTGAGAAAGTACCCCTACAGGTGTTTCATATGTACGAATTTCTCCCATTTTCCCATTTTCCCATGTAAACTTAATGCTTAAATCCACACCTTTTACTTTAGAAAGGTATCCTTCATAAGTATGCCATGGTGGAGCTAAAAGAGAAACAATAGGATAAAAATCAAGAATTCCAAGACCCATGTTTCGAGTCATGCGCTCAACCGAGCCAAGACGGTGATAACGTTTATAGATTGAAACTGGAATCTGGTCTGGAAGCTTATTTTGATATACTGCCATCATTCGTTCGCGTATTGTCATACTTTGACTCATGATTATTTCTCCTTCAGTGGTAAATTATTGAGAAACTCAATAACTTCCCTCAACTTTGGAATGGATTCTACCACTCCAAGACGTGTCGTAGAAAGTGAAGCAGCATGATTTGCAAAAATAATAGAGTCTTCTATTGTTTTACCTTGGGATATACTAGCTATCAAACCAGCACTGAAAATATCCCCCGCTCCTGTAGTATCTAAAGCTTCTACATTAGGAGCAGGAAAATGCTGGCTCTTGCTATTCGTTACCAATACAGCACCTTTTTCGCCTAAGGTAATAATAGCTGTGCCTACTCCTCGCTCAATGAACCAATGACCAGCTATTTCTGCACTAACCCTGTCGTTAACTTCGATGTTTGTAAGAAACGTGGCTTCAACCTCATTAGGCTTTATGTAATCAATGTTCGGATATAGATTTTCAGAAAGTTTTGCAGCTGGTGCTGGATCAAGCAGTGTTTTAATTCCCATCGAATGAACCTTCTGAATAGCATATTCTACTATTTCAAGTTTGTTTTCAAGTTGAAATCCTACAATATATGAATCCTTGATATACTCTTCTGCCAAATCTATGTCCTCTTTACACAGATTAAGATTAGCGCCAAGAAAATTAGAAATTGAGTTTCTACCATTTTTATCAATAAGTATAACGCCAATACCAGTCTGAATTCTGTTGTCAATCTTAATCATATCAGTATTTATACCAAATTGTTCATACATTGACAGAGCATCATTTCCATATCTATCATTGCCTATACGTGCAATAAACTTGGTTTTACAACCAAATCGGGAGATGGCTAATGCTTGGTTCGAGCCTTTTCCACCTTTACTCTCTATAAACTCATCTGCAAGTACTGTTTCCCCTACCAAAGGTAAACGGTGGCTTTTAAAAAATACAGCTGCAGCATAGCTACCAATAATAGTGACTTTTCTTGTATCCATTTATGATAGCTCCAACTTGTTTTTTGTTAGCCCTGAGTTTGGATATTGTATCTCCCTGCGGTTGATATAGTCAAATGGGAAGGAAAATCAAGGTAGAGAGCTAACCAGAGGAATTTTTCGCTTAGAACTTCCATATTTCACTAAGAGTAGCGAAAGGCGAGGATTCCTGCTCATCATAAGGAGCTTCAAGAAGATTAGACATCCAATTATTCCAGCGTCGATAGTCAGGGTCTGTTTTCATATAATTATTAAAAACTTTAAGGTTTTCAACAACACCATATAAGAAACAATGGTTTCCCCGAAGAAAAACATACATCTCGTGTACACCAGCTTTTTTAAAACCCTGGGTTAGTTCAGACCAAAATTCATCATGGGCTTTAATATATTCCTTCTTCTTTCCCGGGCGTAGCCTATAGGTAAGTGCAAGTCTTTCCATAATTTTACCTCCTCGGATAATTAAGATGATGGGTTATAAAGGGGATTGTGGTTCCTTTATTCTTACAGTTTGGGATAGCTCACAGCAAGCTGTGGGTTATTCATTAAATTTCTGTCAAAATCCAGACTCCATTTCTTTTTGGTCACTATTATTTTAGAGAGCCCGCAGTAAATCCTCGGACTAACTGCCTTTGAAGGAAAAAAGTCAATATTATAAGTGGTAATATTGCGATAACCACACTTGAGCTCATCATCCCCCATAAAATTCCTCTGTCCAATCGAAACCTCGAAAGTGCCACAGGCAGGGTTTGAGCATTAGTACGGGTAAGAAGAAGGGCGAACATAAACTCATTCCAGGTTATAAATACACAAAAAAGTGCTGTTGCCACAAGGCCATTAATAGCGAGAGGCAAAGTAACTCTTAAAAATGTCTGAATGCCACTACATCCATCGATTTTTGCCGCTTCTTCTATTTCAACTGGAATATCATCAAAAAATCCTTTCATCATCCAGACCACAAAAGGCAAGTTAAGCATAGTATAAGGTAGAATTAAACCCAATTGTGTATCAATTAACCTTAACTTATTTATCAAAAAGAAAATTGGAATTATAGCTACTATAGGTGGTATCATCCTTGTGGATAAAATCCAGAGAGCTATGTTTTCACTTCCTCGAAATTTATAGCGAGAAAGTGAATAAGCAGTGGGAGAGCCTATCAATAAAGCTAAGAGTAAAGAAATAAGAGTAATAATTATGCTATTTTTCAACTGAGGAGTAATAGGGTTAGCTCTTCCTGCGGCTTCTTCAACCCAGTATTTTTTAGCTACTTCCATATGTTCTAATACCCAGGGAATAAATGATTCATAGTAGTGGTATACAGTAGGTCGCTCTGGCCAAAGAGATGGAGGCATTCTATAATACTCATTTGGAGGTTTGAAAGAAGTTGTTACTGTCCAATAGAGAGGAAAAAGAAAGAGAATTGTTATAACAATTAAAGCTATGTGAGTTAATAAAAAGTCCAGGTGTTTTCTAATTTTTTTATCCTTTATTCTCAACTTTTATTACTCCTTTTCTCTTATTAATCTTATAAGCAGAGTACTAAATATAAGAACTATAATAAGGATTATCCAGGATAAAGCCGCTGCATATCCTAATTTGAACTGCTTGAATCCCTGGAGATAGGTATGAAAACTAATCGTTTCAGAAGAATATCCAGGACCACCATAGGTAAGTGCATAAACTGTATCAAATATTTTAAAAATATCCATCATTCTAATCAATAGAACTATCATTATTGGCCATCTAAGAAGAGGTAAAACTACATATCTAAATCTCTGCCAGGAGGAGGCGCCATCTACAGTAGCTGCCTCAAGAGGTTCCTCAGGAAGAGTTTTCAGGCCAGCTAATAATATGAGGACAGCGAATGGTGTCCACTGCCAGATATCGACAATTATTATTGTGGGTAAAACCCATTGAGATGAGCCTAACCAATTAATCCCGGAGCTAATTCCCAGACCCTTAACAAAGGCATTAATTATTCCATAATCTAAATTGAACATCATTCTCCACATTAACCCCGCTGCTACCATAGGCATCATCATCGGGGTTAGTAAAAGAGTGGTAAAAATGCTGCTCCCTTTAACTATTTTTCTATTTAGTAACGAAGCTATAACAAACCCAAAGATAAACTCAATGCTAAGAGCTACTACCAGAATAATAAGAGTATTTTCCATTGCTATAAGGAAGATATGATCTTGAAAAATCTTTATAAAATTTGTTATTCCAATAAAAGGCATCCGCAAAATGGACAACCCTTTAAGAGGGTCAAATTTATGAAAGGCTATAACCAAGGAAAATATCAGAGGATATATTATGAGAAAAAGTAAATACAGAACTGTAGGTAAACAAAGTAGGTATGGAACATATCCCTTTCTTAATTTCACCGAATTACCTCTTTTCTAAATTTGAAAAGAGACTAAGCCCTGAAAAATTGCATCAGGACTTAGTCATTTTTCAATCTCTTAAAAACATTTTATCCATCAAGTGAAACTATCTCATTTCTTTTACTATATCTTTCCATTGAGAGAGAATTCTCCCATAAGCAGTCTCGGCACTTTGTGTCCCTGCCCAAAAAGCACTGAGTTCCGCAGATATCACTTCGTAGAACTTGGAAGAACCTTTTCTTTTGATATCAGGACATCCTATTCTTAAGGATTCCTGATAAATTGGAATCATATCGCCCCAAAGTTTTTTAACTCTGGAATCCTCGAAGACTGAATATCTATTGGGGTCAACCCCGGTTCCTGCGCAAGTTTCATATACCTGCATTTCTTTGCTGGATAAGTACATGGCAACTTTGAAAGCCTCATCTGGATGTTTGGAATCAACTGGTATACCAAGGCATTTTCCGCAGACCAATGCCGGAGTTCTGTATATTGAACCGTCAGGCTGTTTAACTCCGGGCATAACCGCAAATCCAATCTTATCGTAAACTTCCGATTGTTTCGGATCAAGAAACACAGTAGTTGCCCATTGTATACCCATAGCTACCCGTCCTGAGCAAATAGCTTCTTTGCACTCAGTATAACCAAAATTCAACTCTCCTGGAGGGGCATAATTATTTATCAGAGTTGTCCAAACCCGATTAGCCTCTATAAAGGCTTTTTTATTAAGGGCGATGTTTCCCTCTTTATCGAAGAACTCACCTCCGTAAGAGCGATATACATTTGACCAGTGACCTACCGACCACCACCAACGAGATGAGATCAAGGCAATACCATAGAATTTATCTTTGCCGGCAAAGTTATCTCGAGTAAAAAATTTAGCCATATCTATAACTTCGTTCCAGGTATCCGGCGGTTTCAACTCATATCCATACCTATTCTTAAAGTCAGCTTTATTCTTGGGGTCTTCAAACAGATCTTTTCTATAGTAAAAGATATTAACATCACCATCGTAGGGTACAGCATACCAGGAACCTTTCCATGTATCGAATCCAACCTGTGCTCCTTCTATATAGTCATCTGACTTTATCTCATCGGCGTATTTATCAAAATAGGGGTCGAGATTGAGTAAGAATCCACTACCAGCAAAATCCCCCATCCAGGTGGGATAAAACTCAATTAAGTCATAAGCACCAGTGTGAGTAATGAATTCTATCATTAACTTTTCATAAAGCCCTTCTCCCGGGATTTCCTCTATAGTCAATTTTACTCCAGTAGCTTCTTCAATTTCTGCTTTTTTCTCAAACACTGGCATTGCATCACCACCTGTTTGGAAAACTATATGAACCGTTGTTTTTCCTGCTCCAGCAATACTGGAAAAAGTAAAACCATAAATTACAACTAACCCCAGTAATACTGGTAATAATACTCCTACTATTTTCCTTATCTTTTTCATGTTTTCCTCCTTAATATAAATATTTTTCCTCTACTTTCCCAGCCGATGATGACTTTCTTTAGTTTTTCACCTCCTCCTGGCTATATTTTTAGCTTGCATCAAAGATCCAACTTCATTACCAACAGTTAATAAGTTTTTTTATTAACTGTTCTTTGGTTACAATAGTTAAATGATTTGACATGGACAACTTTGTAATGTTTATGCTTTCCAAAATATCTATTTTACGGACTTACAAGATTCACCTTTTATCAATTTTGTATCTACGACCTTGATCTTTATTCGTTTTCTTTTCCTCTTTATGTGACTTAATAGGATTAAGGCCGCTTCTCGACCTATATCATAAGCAGGAATCTCTATCGTAGTAAGCTTAGGTTTCACTATGGATGAAAGAGGAATATTGCCAAAGCCTGCTACACCTATATCTTGTGGGATTCTTAACCCCCTTTCTTCTAAAGCTCTTATAATTCCTATAGCCATTAGATCATTTGTGGCAATTATTGCTTGAGGAAGTCTGTTGAAATTTACAAATTCTTTTCCAGCTATATAGCCACTTTGAAAAGTATAGTCTCCCTGTTTTAAATAATTCTCATTTACTATTAACCTATTTTGTTCCATCGCTCTAATATATCCTTTAAACCGTTCTGTAGCCGTTGCTACTTCAGAAGGACCTTTCAGAAAACCAATTTCTGTATATCCAAGATCAATTAAATACTTAGTTAATTCATAACTATCCTTAACTCCATCTGAACCTACATAAGGAAAATCTCCATTCTTTAGTTTTCGGTCAGCTAAGATCACAGGAATTCTTTCCTTTATAAGTTCTTTTACTTTCTCATTTTCGATGCCCGAAGAAGTTAAAATTACTCCTTCAACTATCTCTTTTAGCAGAACCTTTATGTATTTTTTTTCTTTTTTCAAAGAATTTTCTGCATCACATATTATTACTGAATAACCATTTTGATACGATAAGCTCTCCACACCTCTTACCATCAGGGAAAAAAATTGATCAGATATATCAGGAACTAATACACCAATCATCCCACTCTTTTGTTTTTTCATAAACTGAGCATATTTATTGGGAGTATAATCTAACTTTTTAATAACTCTTAATACTCTTTGCTTTGTTTCTTCCCGCATATGTTTTCTGGTATTATTGTTTAACACCCTGGACACTGTAGTAAGAGATACTCCCGCCTTTTTAGCTACGTCGATAATTGTTACTTTTCGCATAGTTTATCCTTTTAGTATAACAATTTCCGAATACGTATTCGGAAATTGTTATACTTACATTATAGCCAATAATAGTATTATGTCAAGTCATATTATCTCCAGTTTGTTAATTAAAATTTAACATTCATTTTTCTCCTTCTTGACAGAGTCTTAAAATAGAGTATATTGCCAGAGGATTAAAAAATTACAACAGGAGTAAAAGATGAAAAAGGTTAAAATTTCAAGTGGTAAACTGCGTGGTATCAGGATGTTAGCAGATGAAGAGGGAAAATTTAGAATGATGGCCATCGATCAACGTGGCTCCCTGCGAAGAATATTAGGAAAAGTAATGGATAAAGACCCCAAAGAGGTAAATCCTAATGACCTTTCTACTTTTAAAAAATATATTATAAAAGTTTTATCCCCTTATTCCAGTGCCACTCTGACAGACCCAGCCTATGGATATCCCCATGCGGCAGAATACCTCCCCCGGAATGTAGGGCTACTTTTAGCAACAGAACAGACAGGAGCCGAGTTTGCAGGCAAAAGTGGGAAAGAAAGAAAATCTCACCTGCAACCAGGATGGGATATAAGTAAGACAAAAAGAGCTGGAGCTAATGCAGTTAAACTTCTTATATATTATAGGGGTGATGCTTCTCCTGATGTAGTTCAGCACCAAAAGGATATAATATTAAAAGTTGGTGAAGAATGTGAGAAGTACGATTTACCTTATGTCTTAGAGATTGTCAGTTACCCTTTCAAGGAAGATGAGGATAAGGATAATGTTATTTTTGCTAAGAGAAAGCCAGAAATAGTGATGGATTACACAGGGGAGTTCTCAAAACCTGAGTATAAGGTTAATATTTTAAAAATAGAGTTTCCCACAAACTTAAAGTATTGCAAGGAATTCTCAAAGGGTGAGTTTGATGGCAAGAAAAGAGAGCCTGCCTATAACCTCTCTCAAGTAAAGGATTATTGCAAAGAGCTGACCAGTATTACCTCTATACCCTGGGTTATTTTAAGTGCAGGAGTAGATATTAAAGAATTTCTTGTTAATGTTAAGTTAGCTACCGAAAGTGGTGCTTCTGGATTTTTAGGAGGAAGAGCAATATGGCAGGATGCGGCTAAATACTATCCCGATATGGAAAAAATGGAAAAATGGCTCTCAACCAGTGGAGTGAATAATTTCCACAAACTCTATGAGGCATCCAGGAGTGCTACTCCTTATTTTAACCATAAAGGTTTTGGAAGTTTTGCTAATATAGAGCTGGACTTAAAAGAAAAGAACTGGCATGTAAATTATAAAGGGCTTTAAGTAGCCATAATACGGTTCAGGTAGTAAAGATCCAGATCTATCTTCTTTTTCTTCTTGTTAATATCTTGCAGGGATAATATCTTAATCTTTCCGTTTACAATTCCTACCATAATATTTCTTTCTCCTTTAACTGCCACATTAACTGCTGCTGATCCTAATCTTATTCCTAAAATCCTATCCCAGGAACAGGGTGAGCCTCCTCTTTGCAGATGTCCTAAAACCACCACTCTTCCTTCATCCCCTGTTTTCTTTTTTATCCTGGAGGCAATTTCAACTGCACTACCTATTCTATTCCCTTCGGCCACAATAATTATACTACTAGTTTTACCTCTTTTGCGTCCTTCCTCTAATCTTGCGCAAACCTCATCCAAATTGGTAGATAGCTCGGGGATCAGGATATCCTCTGACCCTCCGGCAAGACCTGACCACAGGGCAATAAACCCACATGTTCTTCCCATAACCTCAACTAAAAATAGGCGATTATGAGAAGTTGCAGTATCT
>JAUWJM010000029.1 GCA_030607715.1 Candidatus Aerophobota bacterium | reverse complement strand
TAACATCGGTAAAAAATAACCTGCTTTTGTCTTCAAAATTAAATATTATACGGATATAATCAGGAGATTTTCCTCCTAATGCAGAAAAAATTAATCTTCCGGTTAGCTTAAGATGAAAAATTAAATTTTCTGTGGAGTTAATCTGGATAATTAAATATTTTCCCCTTCTGAGAATATCTCTAAAAACTTTTCCTTTTAATCTTTGAGTGAACTGAGAAGGTGTAGGAATGCGGATGGGCTTATCATTTTCCACATCTACTTTGTATATCTTCTTTCCCTTAACTCTTTTTAACATATCTTGCCTAATTGTCTCTACTTCAGGTAGTTCAGGCATTGTTTACTCCTCACCTTTTACTTCTTGTTCATTACTCATCACCTATTACCTAATTTTTATTCAGATTTGGCGCGCCTGGCAGGATTCGAACCTGCGACTTTCGGCTCCGGAGGCCGACGCTCTATCCACTGAGCTACAGGCGCAAAATTTCTTTACAATAGTTTAGATTTAATAAAGGGCTTTGGGTATTCCCCGAAAGGGTTTGCCGTAGGGGATACCCAAAGCTCTACGAATCTTAATTTTTAGGAAAACTTACCTATTACTTATCATAAACACTATCTTTTTTCTTAGGAATGTGGAAGTTGGGTTAAGAGCGCTGTAGTTACCTATCTACTTGTGAAATCTCTATTTATTCCATTTCCACTAAAGAAACACCACTTATCTCTGATACATACCTAATTTCCTCTGAAAGATTCCCATAACATAAGGCAGAATGATGAGTTCCACCATGAAAACTATACTGAGTTAAAAATTCTTCAACACTAATCCAAGGTTTAAAAATAAAATGGGGAGAAGAGATACTCTTAAGAGGGGATTTATTCATCACCTCTCCTTGAGTGAGAATAAACTCTAATTTTTTCTCAGAAGTTACTCTTAAGTTAAGAAGAGTAACTTCTCCTGGGTCTAAGGTAAAGGATAAAACCGCTGTTGGTAGACAGCTACTTAGGGCAAGATCATCCTGGATCATCCTTATTGGAAAACTTCTTTTAGCCATTTGAGGATTAGATTCTCCCATATGATTCATTAAAATACAGTTATTTTTATAATCAGTGGTAAACATCTCTACAAAGTTTGCCTTACCAGCTAAAAGTTGAAGCAAATATACGGCAGTAGCAGAGTATATATCTCCTTCTCCTCCGTATCCTAATCCTTCACCTAAAAGTTTAGAAATACCTAAAAAAGGAACAGTCTCAACCCCAACAGAAGGATCAAAAGCAGAAAAATTTATAGCTAAAGCACTTAAATTCTCTTTTTTTATCAATTTTCGCAGTGCCAGTTCTAATTTTGCTGAGCGAAAATGAGTCTCTTTCTTCAAACTTTTATCTATTAGAAATTTTTTTCTATCCTCCTTTATGGAGTGCTCAATCTCTTCTTCTTCAATTTCCTTAAGAATTCTTGTTAAGGAAGGAAAGGGAATCTCTTTTATCTGAGAACCTAATCCTTCAGTTAAAACTCTGCTTTCCACTGAAAAGTCCCCCATATCCTTAAATGTTCCTCCAATTCTTCCAATATTAATTTTCCTTAAAGTAGATACTGCTTTAGCAGCTTTGCACCAGGATTTAACTTTTTTCTTTGTTTTTCCATCCAGGAAATGACCAGTTATAAGAGAAAAAGAAATCTTTTCTCTTTTTAAAACACTACATAAGTCCTGCACTCCGTGCATTCCATGATTATTAAGAAGGTCCTCTTGAGAAAAATCTAAATTTATTTCTTTAATTTTTTGAGTATTCCAGATAAGAATAGGTAAGGAATATTTCTTTAAGGCTGGAAGTATAGAAAAACTGGTAGAATAAGAGAGAAATACTAAGATTACTCCATTTACATTTTCTTTCTTAAAACTAGAAAAAGCCTCCTCTATCTGTTCTCTTTTACAGGCAAGGGGAAAATAAACTACCTCTGCCATCTTTTCAAGAATTAACTTAACCTCTTGAGAAAATTTCCTAAGGTTATCCATCAGCTGAGGTAAATTTTTCTCATAAAGTTCTAAACTTAATCCTATAAAACCAATTTTAGGTTTACTGTTTCCTATTGTTTTCCTCCCTTTATTAAAGCTTTTTAGTAACAGTTCAGCCACTAAGTCACCAAGGCACAAAGGAGTAATATGAATTTTAAACCTCTATCGGAAAGAAAAGAATTCATTGCTAAAAAAATTAACCACTGAAGACACAGAATACGTTAAAAATTTTAAGACCGGGTTTACTTGGTGTCTTCGTGTCTTGGTGGCTGAATAGTAACAAATTTAGCCTTTTAATCCTGTCATACTCATACCCTTAATAAATTGTTTTTGGAAAAATGCATATACAACAAGAACAGGACCAATAACAAGTGTGCATGCCGCTAAAGACTCACCTGGATACTTTGTCTCACTCATTGTAAAATGTCCAAGAAGTACTGGAAGAGTTTTCATCTCATTTTGATGAATTATTACAAGAGGCCATAGAAAATAATCCCAGGTCCACAGAAATGTTAATATTCCCAATACAGCTATTGATGAGCGAATAAGAGGTAAAATTATAGAAAAATAAATCCTAAATTCTGAAGCACCATCTATTTTTGCTGCATCTATTAAATCATTTGGTATCCCTTTTATAAATTGTCTCATTAAAAATATTCCAAATGCAGACATCGCATATGGGAATATTAAACCTTGATAGGTATTTATCCAACGAAACTTGTTAATTAATATGTATAAAGGTATTAATACTATCTGAGGTGCTATCATTATGCTGGCAAGAACTATAAAAAATAAAACTTCCCTTCCAAAAAATCTTAACTTTGAGAACATATATCCTGAAGCAGTTGCTGAAAGCAAAACAAAAAATGTTACAAATGAAGCAACAACTAAACTATTTACATAACCTCTTATCATAGGCAAATCTTCAAATACCTTAATATAATTTCTTAAAGTCCATATTCTTGGGAAGAGATGAAAATCAACACTAATTACTTCTAAAGATGGTTTAAATGATGAGAGTATCATCCAGATAAAAGGAAATATCATCGCCAGTCCACCAACTATTAACACCAAATGTAAAAAAACCTTACTTGTTATCTTAGTTGTTCTAAAATATTTTATACTATTCATAAAACTTCCTCTTTTAATACTCCCATTTCTCCTGAAATGATTTTATCTCCAATATAACAAGTCCAAATAGCATAGCAAATATTATCAAAGAAATAGTCGCCGCATATCCAAATCTTAATGAATAGAATGCTTCTTGATACATCTGCAGTACTAACACCTTTGTTGAGTTTGCAGGTCCACCTGGTGGATTACCAGTCATCATATAAACTTGAACAAAGACTCTTATTGCATTTATTGAATATATTGCTAAAATAAATACTACTTGGGGTCTAAGCAAAGGAACTGTTAATCTGAAAAACTGTGATATTGCTGAGGCTCCATCTATTCTTGCTGCCTCGTATAATTGATCCGGAATCTCATCAATGCCGGCTAAAAATATTACAGTTCTTAATCCAGTATCCTTCCATATATCCATTATTATAATACATAACAGTGCTATAGATGGATCATGAAGAAATGTAAGGCTGTTCCGATTTATATGGAATAGTTTTGATAAGATAATCGCAAATAAACCTATTTTTGGATAATATAGAAGAGTCCATACCAGAGATACTGCTACCATTGATGTAACAACTGGTGTAAAAAACATCGCTGTGTATATCTTCTTTGCAATACCCTTTGTTTTAGATATAAGTGCAGCAATAATTAATGAGGTAAATGCACCGATTGGCACCATTATCATAAGATAATATACATTATGCCAAACACATTTCCAGAATATTGGGTCATTAATTAAATATCTGTAATTACTAAAACCTATAAATTTATTCTCAGTGATTAAATCTGTCTTCCTAAAGGTCAGATAAATATTATAAATAAAAGGCCATACACCAATTAATGTATAGTATATAATAACGGATAAGGCTACTATTAATATAAAAAGATTTAGTTGTTTTCTTTTTCTAATCAATATTTCTTTTTTCATACTTTATACTCTATATTAAATGAAAGTTTAGATCTACGGATGCATTTTAATGCACCCGTAGATAGACCTTAGTTATCTAGCCAGCTCTTTTTCCGTGCTGGTCAAGTATTTTGTTAGATACCTGAGCATATCATCAATCGATCCTCTTCCAAGAAACACCTTCTGTATTTCTGGGAACAATATATTTCTTATTAAAACTGGTTCCGATATTTTAGTATCCAGGGGATGAACTGCTGGAAGACCTTTTTCTGTTGCAGTCAGCGCTGTTTTCACATACTCATTCATTTTGTCCTCTGGTCTTCTCTTCAACTCTGCTATGTAAGCTTTACTGTTAATAACCCCAACCCAATACGGAGGCTCATGATAAAATGGTATATCAAGAAACTGTGCTGGATTGCTTACAAGCTCTTTAATGAATGTAAGCGCTGCGTCTTTTTTTGAGCCGGTTAGTCTTTTTGATAAAAAGAAAGCTCCATAACTTACCACTGAACCCAGTTGCAGCTTAGTATCCTTTGTAGGATATGGCGGCATACCAAGGAAACCCACATCAAGTTCCGGAAAACTTGTCATTGTAGCACCAACTCCCCATGGGCCTTGAAGAAGCATAGCTCCAATTTTATTTGGAAACGATGTTGCAGGATCACCAGAGCTTGGATCGTATATTTTTTCATCAACAAATGACTTAAGAGTTTCCATCGCTCTTTTAGCTTCAGGAATATTGAAATTCCACTCTGCTTTTTGGGGATTGAGTAGCTTATCCCTTGCCCCCTGCATGCAAATCATATCAAGAAATGTATTTGATACTTCAGTATACGAGAATAAAACACCGCTTCTTTTAATAGAACCATCTGGATTATATACGGTAAGCTTCTTACCAGCTTTTTTTAAATCATCCCAACTTTTTATAGCTCCAGCGTTAACTCCAGCCTCTCTGAAAAGATCTTTGTGGTATATGAAACCAAAAGCATTTGCGCCAGTAACGAATGGCTACCCATATATATTACCGTCAGGTCCTATTACATTTTTTAATGTTGCAACGTATACTGCTTCCTTCCACTCATCCACTGTAAACGGATTTGGTGATAGAGGTAAGAACAGTTTTGACACATCCTTAGCAGCAACCCATTCATCGTATCCAAACATTATAGGGGGCTCATTACCCATAGCAATTGATGGAATCAGTTTTACATTCAACTCTTCAAATGGAATAGGGATATAATTTAAATGAATGTTTGGGTATTTCTTCTCAAACTTAACAACATAATCCCTCATCCAGGCATTTCCTCCAGACCAGTCCTGGAACCACCAATCCAATGTAACTTCTTTAGCTGCCAATGTTCCCTGCCCTGCTCCAAACAAAAAGCATGTTGAAGCAAAAACAAAAACTAAAGCTACTAAAAGCACCTTTTTAAACTTTTTCATCTTCTCCTCCTAAACTAAAATATAATTTATTCTTTTCCCAAGATAGATCGGCCTGTTACCTTTCATCACCTCCTTTTCAACCCTTTAATTTCTATCTTTTTTCTTCAAGAAAATCTATTTTTATTATTAATTGTTAGTGCGTTTACTCAATCCCCAGTGGGTATTTTCCAAACTCATAGGCCGCATCATACATAGCTACTATATTCTCTGGAGGAACATCAGGTTGAATGCAGTGAGCTGGAGAAAGGATATATCCTCCTCCTTTAGCAAAACCATTTATTTTTCTTCTTACCTCTTCTCTTACTTCTTCAACTGTTCCCCTGGGAAGTACATATTGCTCGTCAATACCTCCATGAAAGCAAATTCTCTTACCAAATTTTGGCTTCAGCTTTTCTGGTTTCATATTTTTAGCTAAGGGCTGAACAGGATTGAGGACATCTACCCCACAATCTATTAAATCTTCAACTAAATCATATACTGAGCCACAGGTGTGATGTTTCACCTTTACTTTTCCACCTGTTACCTCTTTAATAAAGCTTACTAATCTTTTATGATAAGGTTTAATAATTTCCCGAAAAAGCTCTGGAGAAATCATGGGCTCCTCTTGAGTTCCATAATCATCGGCTACCTCTACTATCTGCACATAATCACCAACAGCGGTTAAAAAAACTTCCCAGAGATTTTTCTCAACTTCAAAGATCTTTTCTATCAACTTAATGGCAAACTCTTTGTTTAACATCATATCCACAAGATAATTTTCCATTCCTCTAAGCCAACAAGCATATTCAAAAAGACCTCCTCCTATCTCACCACTTATTATAGCATAATCTGTATCATAGTATAGCCGTTTTGCCTCTTCCCTTAATCCCTTTGTTCTTATGGGATCAAAAGGATCAGGCCAGGGATAATCTTTCAAATCATCAATAGAGGCATTTTCTAAAGGGTGACCTACCATTTCCGCATAACAGCTTATTTTCCTTAACCCTATTCCCCATTCATCTACTCCAGTAAAATATTCCTGTCCAGGCTTTCTGGAAAGCTCAATATTTTTTCCTTTTAAGAAAACTCTTCTAAAATCCACATTTAACCTTTTTAAGACTCTTTCATCAAATTTAACCACCACTGAGTAAGTTGAAGAAAATTCCTCCTCAGGACTTTGGTTATGGATACCTAAATACTTCTTCAACCTATAATAACCCTCATCTATCATAGTATTGTTTTTCCCACCTAAATCGATGGGGACTCTATCTGGTTCTTTATGATTTATAGCTTTAATAATTCTTTCCCTTGGTGTCATAGTTATCTCTTTTAATATTTTCCAAATTCTTTCCCAGCATCTGATAAGGCAAAAATATTCTCATAAGGGGTATTTTCATTAAAATAATCGCTGGTAGATAGTATAAAATTACCTTCAGGTTTAGCTATTTGCATCACTCCTCTTACCTTTTCTCGAACTTTTTCAGGAGAAGCTTTTCTTAAAAAGTCTATTTGATCGATGTTACCCATTAAAGTCATATATCGACCAAGTTTTCTTTTAACTTCTTTTAAGTTTGTGTCTCCATAAGGATGAGAAGTTAAAGATTCATAAGTACTCATTTCTAACTTAGGATAAACATCAAAGAGATTGGTAGCATTCCCACAGTTATGATAAATCACCCGGATACCTTTGCTCTGAATTTGGCTAATTAACTTTTTTTCATACTCAAAGACATTCTTCATAAATAATTCAGGACCAAGATCTCCCCCAGCTAAGTTTCCACCGTAACTTAAGGCATCTGGATTAGCCTTAATGATCCTCATTATATGGGCAAAATTTCTTTTTAAAGAATAATCCATTAATTTTTCATAGAAAGGTTTGTTAACCATAGCATCTATTATAAGGTCATCTATTCTTCTTAGATAAACACCCAGATAATTAAATACTCCCTGCACCCAGGGAGCTGTTATACCTTTATTCCCTATTATCTCTTGAGCTTTATTTATCATTTTTGTATCAAAATCAGGAACCGGGGGTTGATACTTAATAAATTTATCTAAATCATCTTTCGTTTTAATAAAATACTCCTTATAAAATACTAAAGTCTCATATTCAGAAGTCCTTTCAAACTGTATTACTTGAGTTAGCTCACCTTGAGGTGTCTTAATTACAGTTGTCTCAAATCGGGATTCCCCTTTTTCCTCAACTGTAACTGAAGGCTTCCAGTTTTTACTTTCCAATTGTCTTTCATATTCAAGGTAAAGACAGGGACTACAGGTTCTATGTATTATATCAAAGCCAAAATGGTTATAAATTTTTGCTGTTCCCTCAATTAGATCTACATCATAACTTTGATAAAATTCCCTTACAAAGTTCTCCCATATAAATGGTGAAACAGGCACCCTATCTGCTTCTCTATGATCTAAGCAATTTATTATTCTTTCTCTTCCTGTCATTCTTTCTTATCTTAAACTCTTATAGGAATCCTGGAGCTTCCAAAAAGTTTTTTTATAAACTTTAAACAATTTTTTATACTTTACTGTATTATCTTGAAAGGGCGTAATCTCTTTTTCCTCTATCTGCAGTTTTTCAAAACCTTCCTCAGGATTTTTAAAAACTCCTGCTCCAACTCCAGCAAGTATTGCTGCTCCCAAACAGGCAGCCTCAGTTACAGAAGGAACAAATATTCTTTCCCCTGTAACATCAGCTATTATTTGAGGCCACAGTTTACTCTTAGTTGCTCCCCCTATCATTTTAATTTTTTTAATACTAATTCCTAATTTCTTGATAACTTCAATGTTCCATAAAACCTCAAAACCCAAACCTTCCATAATTGATTTAAAAATATTATATTTATTATGAGATAAGGTTAACCCTATAACAGCTCCTTTAGCATTTGACTGATAGGTAGGTGCGGTTGAACCAATAAAGTGAGGGAAAAATAACAAGTTATTAGAACCCAATGGTATATCTTTTGCTTTTTTGTTATATAAATCGTATATATTTGTTTCATCATTATCAATAAGATTACTCTTAAACCATTCCATCACCACTCCACCACTGGAAATAGTAGCCATAGCTCCCCACTTATCCTTAATAACATGTCTTCCTGGTATAATATTGCTTTTAATATCAAAAACAGCTTTATCTGAGGAGCACAAAAGAACCCAAGCTGTTCCAGAGGAAACTAAACAGCCCCCATCCTCAAAGGCTCCAGATCCCAAAGAGGCACAGTACTGGTCATGTCCTCCTGAGGAAACAATAACATTTTGAGATAGGTTCAGTATCTTAGCAGATGATTTTGTAAGCATTCCAATTGGAGCTCCAGAATCTCTAATTTTTGAAAGCCTCTCTTTTGAGATGCCAGCTATTTGAAGTAACTCATCATCCCAATCTCCAAGTTTTAAGTTATACAGCATTGTTATAGAAGCATTGGAAGGATCATTACAGTATTTACCGGTAAGCTTGTAGATTATATAGTCATTAACAAAGAGAAATTTATTTCCTTTTTTGAAAAGCTCAGGTTCATTATCTTTTAGCCAGCATATACATAGTAAAGGAAGACCACTATGAGGTTTATAACCCGTTCGGCTATAAAAGAAATCATCTCCAAATTTTTCTTTCAACCTTTCACTTTGCTCTCCTGCTCTTTGATCAAGCCAGGTAATAGCCTTTCTTAAGGGCTTTCCTTCTAAGTCAACCAGAATTAATGTTCCTCCTTGAGTAGAAAGGCTAATCCCTTTTATTCTCTTTTTGATCTCATCATCCTTAACTACTCTTCTTATTGTTTTAACTATTGCATCCCACCAATCCTCAGGATTTTGCTCAACCCAGGTATTGTGAGAAGGTATTATATCATACTCTTGCTGAGCCAAAGCAATAACTTTCCCATCTTGATTAATTAGTAAAGTTTTAGTGGCTGTTGTACCTATATCTATTCCTAACAAAAAACTCATTTATTTTTTCCTATATTTTGACAGATTTCAAAAGTTCCATCCCATTATTGTAAAAAATATCCTCAATGAATGACCTGGAAAGATTAAGTCTTTTAGCAGCTTTTTTAATAGCTCTTAACTCTTCATAGAGAAAAGAGGTGAAAATAAGCTTTTTATGATCATCTGAAATAGAAAGCTCCCAGGGGATAGGAGTTACATAAGTATACTGGTCATTAATTTCTACAGACTTGCCTGGAGCAATAGCTATTGGAGTATCTGTACCGTAAAGTATTTTATAAGATTCTACATTATCAAAAAGATACTCAAGCACCTCCCAGTTATTTAACATTGCTAAATCATAATAAACATTAGAAAAGCGCTTTATTTTATCAAGGTTTCCTACGATATTTTTTAAAAAATAAGCTCTTCCAATATGAGCAAGAACTATCTTTGCCTTTGGATAGTTCTCGGCTAACTCAACAATTTGCTTTTGATTTACCGGATCAGCAAGTCTTTCCTTTCTTGGGATATGAAGCATAATAATAAGAGAGAATTTTTCGGCAATTTCCATTAACTTACAGGGAAGCATATCGTTTATCTGGACATCTTCAACTTTTTTATTAACATAGTTAAGATAAGGTTTAAACCCAAGAAAATTCTTTTCTCTTATCTCCTTGGTAACAATCTCTGGATTATCTTCGGGACGCAGAAGCCTTAAAGAAAAAAACTTCTTACCATCGCAGTATTCCGCAATATACTCATTATTTTTATATGTATCACATTCTGTATATGGTATACCAAAACAAACAGCATAACAATCTCTCTCAGGGTAAAAATCAGCAAAATCTTCCTTTAATTCTTCAAAGCTATACTGTTCGATCTTATGACCAGCACAGGAAAATTTTTCATGCCCAGGGGGGATTGTCCCTTTAGGAAATATATGAACATGAAAATCCAAAATTTTTAAAGGTAAAAAATCCTCCAGTTCTTCTTTAAATACCCTTAAATTTCTCTCATATTTAGTTGTTTCTTTCCACATAAAAACTCTCCTTAATCTCAAAAGAATCTGAATTTATCACTTAGAGATTCGGCAATTTGAATAATGAATGAACCCTGTTTCATTTTTTACTACCTCTTAATCTAACTTCCTATGGGGTATCTTCCATAATCCCAGATGGTCTTAAAATAAGCCAAAATATTTTCTGTGGGCATACTATTATTTAGCTCTCCGATTGAGGAAGCTATCAATAATCCTCCATTTTTTCCTGCTACATCAATTAATTTTTTAGTCTCAGCAATAACCTCTTCTTTAGTACCTCTGGTCAGAATATCAGCATCCATTCCGCCTACCAAAACCAATCGATCTCCATATTCTTGCTTAACTTGCCTAACATTCATTCCTGCTCCCACTTCTACAGTATTAAACCCATCAATATGAACTTTATCAACCAAAACAGGGAGCAACTTTAACATATCCCCATCTGAATGAAAAATTACTTTAAAATTCCTGCTATGTAATAGGTCAACAATTTCCTTTAAGTAAGGATAGCAAATATTCTCCAGCATGCCTGGTGAAAATAGAGAACCCCCTTTAGCAGCTAAATCTGACCAAATCATTGCTACAAAAGAATTATGATAGCGTGATTTAACTTCCAGTTTCCTTAAAATCCTTTCATTGGTAACTTTTATCCATTTTCTTATCAATTCTGGATGATCGTAATAAATATAAATGAATTTTTCCATTCCAATGAGAAGATAATTTTTATATAGTCCATCCATGGTATGAATATCAGGATAGACCATATCATCTTTCCATTTTTTCATTATTTTTACGCGCTTTTGGTAGTCTCTTGCAAAATTATCATCGGGCTGCCATGCCTCTTCCTTTTCTATCTGTTTCTTTATCCACTCAACACATTCATCATCAGTTCTAAAAGGCCTTTCTATAATCCAATTTGTCCATCTCTCATATTTTTTGGTAAAACCGGGATGAAGACCCCATTTATTCCAAACAAGCGAGTTAGATTTTTTTAATCTATATAAATAATCTGAATCCTTCTCAATGCGAGGTTTTTCAGGAAGCCATAACGGGTGACATACATCAAGGCATTTAGAACATGCCCTAATAAAACCTTCTGCATCACCTGATTTAATATACTCTCCCCCAAAATGTTCCAAAATACCATCATTAACAAGACATTCAAAAATAGGAACTCGATCGGGAATTTCATGATTAAAAACAGCTTCTACTCTTTCCTGTTTTGACCACAATATATACACCCCTTTTTATTGAATCAAGTATCTTTTTTGCTTCTTAGAAAACTAAAGCTCAGGTAGTTTTTTAAACAAGTAACTTTCGTAAAAGTTCAATGATACCAGTAACGTTATTTTCTTCTCTTAAAGAGTTTAGCTTATCTCTGGGTATTTTTACAGCGAATTGTTTAAGCATTTCTGAATTTTTTATACATTGCCTTACAGCCTCAAAACCATTCTCTCTGTAAGGAAAGATATCAAAGTTATACCAGTCATCGTATCCAATCTCATTTAACCAGTACAAAAACTCTATAGTTTCCCAGAAATGAACTGTCCCTGCAATCATATCATCATCCCAATTACGGTAGTTATCGTTAAGTTCAATGTAGTAAAGTTTATCATGCATATCTGCTAACATTACTGATTCAGCAGGATTCTCATATGCCATATAAGAATGACCTATATCTATCAATACACCAACATTATTTTCTTTAACCTCGTTTATTAACATAAGAGTCTTGCCTATGGTTGCCATATATATGTGTGTTCTGGCCTCTTTTATTTTGTACTCCAGGCAAATTCTTACATCTTTTCGATATTGAGCTATTTCCTTAATTGCCTCTACTAATCTCTCCCAGGCTTTTCTATAATTAGATTGAAAGGGATAATCATAACCATCCTGCAGGAGACACATACTTATATGGTTATTTCCAAAAATCACTGATGCATCTATTCCTTTTTTAGCAAGATCCACAGCTCTTTGTCTAATTTTTTCATCATCTGAGGTAAAAGAACCATATTTCCAAATAGGTTCAGAGAAAAGCTCAATTTCAATCATTGATACTTCTAAATTATTTTTCTCCAGCTCTTTCTTCAACTCCTTAGTATTAGAAAAGAAATGAAAATCAGAAGGATAACCAAGATAAACTCCCTTTAGGCCTTCCATCTTTGCCAGTATTTTTATCTTTTCTCTTAAATTTATATCATCTGGATGATACTTTGATACAAAACGATCTCCGCAAGCAGTTAATGGACCAAACCCCACCGAGTACTTTGTTTCTATAGCCATTATCTTCTCCTTTATTAACATTAATTTCGTAACAGCTTAGATTTCCTAAAATTTTCCTGAAAATAGAAATACTTAGCCTTTGGTTCCGCTTGATGACAAAAGTCCTTTTACATAGTACTTTTGTCCAAAGACGAAAATCAAAAGAACCGGTATAATGTAAATTACTATCCCGGCTAAAAGCACACTTACTAACAAAATCCCACTTCGAACAACATATCCAGTAGACATAGCTACTGGCAAAGTAGTCTTTTCACCACTTAAGAAAATTACAGGACCCATAAAATCGCCATATACCCATAGAAAAGACAAAATAAACACAGTAATAAATATAGGTTTTGAAAGTGGAACAAATATCCTGAACAATACTCCCATCCTGCTACATCCATCAAGAATAGCGGCTTCTTCCAACTCAACAGGAATATAAGAAAAAAACTGTCTAAAAAGTTAAATATACAAAGGATTTGCACCCAAACCCCACAAAAGCCAAATATAGTAAGTATTAATAATTCTTAGCTTAGTGTAAAACACATATTCAGGAAGCATAACTGAAACCGGGGGTATCATTAAAAGAACTATAACAATACTAAAAAAGAAATTTTTACCCGGAACACGAAATCGAGCAAATGCGTATCCAAAAATTGATGCAGTTATAATACCAGGGATTGTATATATCATACTTAAAGCAATAGTATTCCACAGATACCCAAAATAATTGATTTTTGTGAGTGCTAAAAAATAATTTGTGAATTTCGCTATATTTGGCAAAAAAATTGGTGGGAGGGTTACCATTTCCTGTTGAGTTTTTAAAGAACAAAGAATAAGCCAAAAGAGAGGAACTATAAACATAGCTCCAATAATAATTAAAAATACATAGAAAAGTGCTTTTCTTAATGGTTTTATACTTGTTGCGTTCATCTTATCTGTCTTTACTCGTATTCATAGTAAACTAATTTCCTGCTTACCTTTAAAAAGATAAAAGTCACTATCAACATAATAATAAACATTAACCATAATACTGCCATGCCGTAACCAAAACGTTGATTTGTAAAGCACTGTTGAAAAGCGTAAATTATGGTGAAAAAGTTCTGGAAAGGGGGTTGCTGATTCAAAAATGCTGTGAAGGCAGCTCCGGGAGAAGAGGTTAGTAGTATAGGCTTAATTATTACACCAAAAGAAAGCATTATACCTATTATTACTTGATAAAGTATAACTGGTGACATTAATGGTAAAGTAATATTCTTAAATATAGAATAGCTATTTGCTCCATCTATTTTTGCTGCTTCAATTAGCTCTTTTGGCATATTTTGAAGTCCAGCTAAAAATATAATCATACTTCCACCTGCTTGCCAAACAAACATACTAACCAGAGAAAACCTGGGGAAATCCACTAAAAAATTTGGAGAAAGGGGTAAATTAAGAAGCTGGTTGAGAATTATATTTA
>JAUWJM010000030.1 GCA_030607715.1 Candidatus Aerophobota bacterium | reverse complement strand
ATATTAACGGTAAAGCTATTGAACTGGGATAGAAGAATGCGAATTTTAACATAAAGGCAGAACAATTTATTGACCGGAAAATCCCTCCTCAAATTTATGAACCTGAATTGTCAATTGGTGATGCCAGAGATTTATCATACCTACAAGATAATTCAATAGATTTAATCTGTGCTCATCCTCCTTATGCAAATATCATTCATTATACGGATTCTAAAAAAGGTGATTTATCGTTTTTCGATATGGATGAATTCTTAAAAGAAATGGCTAAAGTTGCAAAAGAGAGTTTTAGAGTGCTGAAGCCGGGAAGGCAGTGTGCTATTTTAATTGGAGACACCCGGAGAAAGAAACATGTGATTCCTCTGGGCTTTAAACTTATAGATGTTTATTTGGATGCTGGTTTTAAATTGAGAGAACTTGTTATCAAACGGCAACATAACTGTAAAACTACAGGATTTTGGTATGAAAACTAAAATGAATGAGCAAAAATTAACTTGGAAAGACATTGTAAGAAATGCCTTATTAAAATTAGGTGGGCAAGGTCATTTATCTGAGATTAACAAGATCATAGAGAGCCACCCTAAAACTAAGACTAATCCAACTTGGCGAGATACTATTAGAAGGGTTGTAAGGCAATATAAAATTTTTGAACCAGTGCCGCCAGAAAGAAGTGGCATTTATAAGGTTGTAGAAGAAACGCACATAAAGCCTGGAGCACAAAATTTTACTGAAGAACCAGAGATTGATCACGGAATTGCTCAAGGAATGTTAGTTACACTCGGGAAAATCTATGGATATGAGACTTATGCACCTCCACACGACCAAACTATTAGAACTTTCCAAAATAAACCGCTAAGAGATTTTGTGACTGTCTCCGACTGTACCAACATTTTGAGGGGTCCTAACTTGGCAAAGACTAGAGGAATAGATACCTTATGGTTTGATGAAGATGATTATGGGTTATTTCCAGTTTACGCTTTTGAAGTAGAGAAAACAACAAGAGTAAAATCTGGCTTAGATAGGCTGTTGAAAATACCAAGAAGATTTACTACTCAATTTTTTATAATTGGACCGAGCGCAAAGGAAAAAGATTTATTCAACCAATATATCAACCAGACACCGTTTAGAGAGTTTAGAGATAGATTTCTGTTTAAACTTTATAAGGAATTGGAACAATTATATAACTCTGCTTTGGTTCATGATAAGCAACGAGAGCAATTTGGTATCGTTGAAAGATGGAGGCAATTATGAAAACTAGAATCACAATTAAATGTTTATGTGGCAGAGAAGTGGCTCTTGAGCTTATTTTAGGACCGTATCGGGATGAGTATCGAGGAGATTGTGAGTGTGGCAGAAAATGGTTTTTGAAAGAGCTAACAGAGGTATTGGCAGAAATCTCTGACGATAATGAGGATGGTGCAAGAGGTAAGATTTAGAGAACCGGGAAAGCGGCAAAGAACGCCAGCTCATGTTCATTTGGTTGTAGAAATGTATGTAAAGCACGCATACAATCCATCATTGACTCTAAATCTATAAGTCTTAAAGGAAAACCCCTTTGATGGCCTTAAGTCAAAGCAGATAGTGGGAAGCGAAGGCTTTATAGAGGAGATAAAGAAAAAAATAAAAATTCCTTAAGAAACAGGAGATTAAGTCTATGCGGTACAGAATGTTAGGAAAAACAGGATTTAAAGTTTCCGAGGTATCCCTTGGGACATGGCAGATTGGTGGAAAATGGGGAGAGCCTTTTAGCGATAAGAATGCAGAAGAGACCTTAAACCGTGTCATAGATCTGGGAGTAAATTTTATTGATACAGCAGACTTATACAGCGAAGGCCTCAGCGAAGTGGCAGTTGCCAGGGTTGTAAAATCAAGAAAAGAGGAAGTTTTTATTGCTACTAAGTGCGGCAGGAAGATACAACCTCATACAGCAGAAGGCTATACCCCGGAAAAACTTGTGGAATTTGTAGAGGACAGTCTGAAGAACATGCAACTTGAAACTATTGACTTGATTCAGCTTCACTGTCCACCTACAGAGGTGTACTACAGACCTGAGATCTTTGAAGTATTTGATAGGCGCAAGCATCAGGGTAAGATTCGTAACTTAGGGGTAAGTGTGGAAAAGGTAGAAGAGGCACTGAAGGCCATAGAGTATTCAAATGTGACTACAGTGCAGATTATCTTCAATATGTTTCGCCACAGACCTTCTGAGCTTTTTTTCTCCCAGGCGAAGAAAAAAAACATTGGTGTTATTGCACGAGTTCCACTTGCAAGTGGTCTTCTAAGTGGAAAAATGAAAAGTAACAGCACTTTCAACAAGAATGACCACAGGGCTTTTAATAGGAATGGGGAAATCTTTGATAAGGGAGAGACCTTTTCCGGTGTTAACTTTGAGCTTGGTCTTAAGAGTGTAGAAAAACTTAAAAAAATCTTTCCAGGACAGAAACCTCTTGCAGCATGGGCCATCAGGTGGATCCTTATGTTCCCTGAAGTAAGCTGTGTAATTCCAGGTGCATCCAGTGTCCAGCAGGCAGAGGCAAACATAAAGGCTTCAGACCTTGTACCGCTGACAACAAAGCGGTTAGACAGAGTGAAAGCAATCTACGAAAAGTATATAAAACCTCAAGTACACCATATGTGGTAGGTGTTTTTGAGAAAAATATAATAGTTTAGATTTCTATTAAAACTAAATTACCACCTTTTACTTCTCTTCCTCCCCTGCCCTTATCATAAGTTCTTTTTCCTTTTGATCTACTTCTTTCTGCAGCTTCTCTAATATTCCCTTATTCTCCTCACGAAAAAGATGTTTAAATCTTCCCTGAGCTTTCAAGAAATCTTTTAAGGGCTTTTTCTTCTTTCTTGGTTTATAAGTTATTTTGTACTTGCCATTCTCAACCTCATATAAGGGCCAGAATCCTGTAAGAACAGCTAATTTAGCTATCTCAATGGTTTGATCAGCAGGATATCTCCATCCTCTGGGACAGGGAGAGAGGATATTAATGAAAGAGGGGCCGTTGGCATTTAAAGCTTTCTGAACTTTTTTCATTAGATCATTGTAATAACCAGGGGACGCTTGAGCAGCATAAGGAATATTATGAGCAGCAATAATTTGAGTTAAGTCTTTTCTGAACTCAGTTTTACCTTCAGGAATAGCTTTGCCTGGTGGGGAGGTAGTAGTAAAAGCTCCTCGAGGGCTGGCACTGGAGCGTTGTATGCCCGTGTTCATATAAGCTTCGTTGTCGTAGCAGATATAGAGAAACCTGTGTCCTCTTTCTAAGGCCCCTGAGAGAGCCTGAATTCCAATATCATAGGTCCCCCCATCTCCTCCAAAGGCAATAAACCTTATTTCTTTATCTATCTTTCCTTGTTTTTTCAGGGAGCGATAGGCACTCTCCACTCCGCAAAGAGTAGAGGCTGCATTTTCAAAAGCATTATGTATAAAGGGTACCTTCCAGGCAGTATAAGGATAAATGGTGGTTGCTACCTCTAAGCACCCTGTAGGACAGCAAATTACCACTGGAGTATCCGATGCTAAAAGAGCCTGTCTTACAATAATAGATGCCCCACATCCAGGACAAAGTCGGTGACCACTTGAAAGAAGCTCTTCTTTTTTAGATAAATCTTTAAGAGATGGCATTTTTTTCTCCTGTTATTCTCTTACTCCTAAATAATTAACTGAATTTTTAACTTTCCCTGTTTCCTTAATCTGGGTAAGATCCTGATAAACTTTCTTAATCTGCTCTATTCCAATATTTCTCCCTCCTAATCCATAAATATAATTAACCACAGGAATTTTCTTTTCTTCCTCAAATAAGGCTGACCTTATTTCCAAGAAAATTGGTCCTCCTACAGCTCCAAAGGAAGCAGAACGATCCATAACTGCTACTGCGGCGGCTTTTTTTAAGCTCTCCCTGATTTTTTCTTGAGGGAAAGGTCTAAAGGTTCTCATCTTTAAAAGCTTTGCATTTATTCCTTCTTCTTTTATCTCCTGTATTGCTCCCTTTACTGTTCCCGCAGTAGATCCGGCTGCTACTACCACTAAATCTGCATCTGGGGAACCAAACTCCTCTATCAAGTCATAACTTCTTCCAGAAAGCTGAGCGTATTCCTGTCCTACTTTCTTAATTACATCTAGAGCATTTTTCATAGCCTCTACTTGCTGACGTTTATGCTCAAAATAGTAGTCGTACAGATCGAGAGGACCATAGGTTACAGGTTTATCTATATTTAAGAGGGAATATTTTGGGTTAAATCCCCCTATAAATTCTTTCACCTTTTCATCTTCAAAAATTTCTACTCTTTCTGTTCCATGAGAGATAATAAACCCATCAAAGGTAACCATCACTGGAAGAAGGACACTTCCCTCCTCTGCAATACGCACAGCTTGAATAAGATTGTCATAAATTTCCTGGCAGTTCTCGCTGTAAAGTTGAATCCAGCCCGAATCTCTTGCTCCCATAGAATCTGAGTGATCGCAGTGAATATTAATGGGACCACTTAGAGCCCTATTTACCAAAACCATTACTATGGGTAATCTTAGGGAGGCTGCTATATAAACAATTTCCCACATTAAAGCCAAACCATTAGCTGAGGTAGCTGTCATTGCTCTTACCCCAGCCGCTGCAGCTCCTACACAAGCACTCATAGCTGAGTGCTCGCTTTCTACTCTTATCATTTCTGTATTTACAAGACCATCAGCTACAAACTCAGAAAACCTTTGCACTGTCTCTGTTTGAGGAGTAATAGGATAAGCTGCTAAAACATCTGGATTAATTTGACGCATAGCCTCGGCAGCAACCTCATCACCTGTCATAGCTGCAATTTTTTCCATTTTATTTTTCTCCTTCTTTTTCAGCCCTATACTTAGCCTCTTCTACCATCTTAATTGCATCAAATGGACATTCAGTCGCACATATTCCACATCCCTTACAATAATCGTATCTAAAACCTTTCACTTTCCCATCTTCCACTATAATAGAACTATCAGCACAATATATCCAACATATAAGGCAATGCTTACATTTTTTCTCATCCAGAAGCGGACGAAAGGTTCTCCAACTCCCGGTTAAGTAGTCTTTAGCATTCCCTGGCTCTAAAATAAGACCTCCTAAGGGAATATCTTTCCAACCTTTTTCCTTCATTCTGATTTTACCTCCTCATAAGCCTTCTCAATAGCTGAGATATTACTTTCCGCTATTTTAGAGCTAAACTTTTTTTCAAATTTCTCTCTGACGCTGGAAAGCAAAGTTTCAAATTTTATAAGGGGATTTACTTTAATTAAAGCTCCCAGCATTGGCATATTGGGAAGATTTCTTCCCAGAGCTTTCAGGGAAATGGAAGTAGCACCTATAGTAAAAACTTTTCCTTTATTAAACTTTAATCTTTCTCTGATTTCCCCGGGAGAAGATTCAGTGTTTACTAAAAGGATTCCCTCATCTCCCAAACCTTCAGTAACATTAGCCATCTCCAGCAAAGTGGAGTCAAGCACCACTACAGCCTCAGGATTGGCAACATCACAGTGAATTAAAATTGGACTCTCACTAATTCTGGTGAAAGCTTTTATAGGAGCTCCTTCTCTTTCTGGACCATATTCAGGAAAACCCTGAATGTATTTTCCCTCTTTTAAGGCAGCTCCAGCCAAAAGTAAAGCCGCTGTTTTAGCTCCCTGGCCAGCTCTTCCATGCCAGCGGATCTCGGTAATTTTTTTCATTAAAAAAACCTCCCTCTTTAGCATTAATTTTCTTGTTCAGCCATCAAGATGCGAAGACGCCAAGATAAATGCGTGAATGTGAAGAAGAGGCAAAAGGCTAAAGGGTAAATGAGTAAAACGCATTTACGCATTAACCAATCAACGAGATTATAAATTCATATCACCCTGGTGACTTAATAGCTGAACTGTTACTATATTCATACCATTTTATTTAAAATTATTAGATTGTCAAATTCATATCTCCAGTTTCAAGAAAACTCCTCTTAATTTGCTGCCCGCTGAGTGTGTTTTCCAAAAAGGTAAGCGGCGATCAGGCGGGTCTATGAGTTCTAACGTCCAAGTTCTCCTCAGGACTTCATGTATCATGAAGTCCCCAGGCGGACAAATCTACCAGGTTACAGTTTACAGATAAGAGTAGAACTTAGCCGCAACGTTGGAAAACACCGAAGAAAGGGCAGCTCTGAAAATTTTCCTGAAAACTGAAGTCTAACGGTTGACAAATTATGATATAGAGATAAAATAAAGGTAACTTAGGGACAAGGTAGTCCTTAAAAAACAAGATTTGATTCTTTTCTGGAGAATAAAATGCCCTATTTAATGGGGATAGATGTAGGAACAACTGGTACTAAGACACTTTTAATTAATGAGGAAGGGGAACTGTTAAGTACCTCTTTTCAAGACTATCCTCTATATATGCCTCATTCCAACTGGGTTGAACAAAATCCAGAGGACTGGTGGAAAGCCACAGTAAAAACAATAAAAGAGACAATAGAGAAAGCCAAGGTTAAAGGGGAAGAAATCTCAGGAATTGGCCTTTCTGGTCAAATGCATGGCTCAGTTTTTTTGGGGAAAGATCATCGTATTTTGCGTCCCTGTATCCTATGGAGCGATCAAAGAACAGCTAAACAGTGCCAGTTTATCACTGAGAAAATTGGTAAAGATCGTTTGATTAATTTAACCTGCAATCCAGCTCTTCCCGGTTTTACTGCTGGAAAAGTAATATGGGTAAGGGAAAATGAACCTGAAGTCTATGAGCAAACCAAAAAGATTCTCCTGCCCAAAGATTATATCCGATTTCGTTTAACAAAAAGCTTTGCTACCGAGGTCTCTGATGCTTCGGGAACTTTATTTTTAGATGTTAAAAACAGAAAATGGTCTGATAAGATTTTAACTGAGTTGGGAGTAGATAAAGACCTAATGCCTAAGTGTTATGAGTCTCCAGTGGTTAGTGGAGAAATCAGCAGAGAAGTTTCTAAACTAACAGGACTTAATACTGGCACTCCTGTAGTGGGATGAGTAGGAGATCAGGCTGCTCAAGCTATTGGAAGTGGGATCGTGAAGAAGGGACTGCTTTCCTCTACCATTGGTACATCGGGGGTAGTCTTTGCCTTTAGTGAGACGATAAGAATGGATCCTATGGGTAGAGTTCATACTTTCTGTCATGCTGTGCCTGGAAAATGGCATATTATGGGAGTTATGCTTTCCGCTGGTGGTTCTTTAAGATGGTTCCGTGATAATCTGGGTAAAGAAGAAAAAGAGGAGGCTAAGAAAAAAGGGGTTGATCCTTATCAGATTTTAACTAAAGAAGCTTCCCAGATAAAATCAGGAGCAGAAGGATTAATTTTTTTACCCTATCTTTGCGGAGAGAGGACACCTTATCCCAATCCCAATGCTCGAGGAGTTTTCTTTGGACTTAATTTGCGCCATCAGAAATCTCATTTAATTAGAGCTATAATGGAAGGAGTTGCTTTTGGATTAAGAGATTCCCTAAAAATTATTAAGGGAATGGGTACCCCTATTGAAATAGCCCGAGCTTCAGGTGGAGGAGCAAGGTCAAAACTCTGGCGTCAAATTCAAGCAAATATTTATAACCTTGAACTGGAAACAGTTAATGTAACTGAGGGTGCTGCCTTTGGAGTGGCCCTTTTAGCCGGGGTAGGAACAGGAGTTTACTCCACAGTGGAGGAAGCTTGTCAAGAAACAATTCATATCACAACTCGAGTTCAACCAGAAAAGGAGAAAGTTTCCCTGTATGATAAATATTATAAGATTTATCGATCTCTTTATCCTGCATTATTAGATAAATTTAACAAGGTAACTAAATTAGCAGAAGAAAACTAATCAAAGGAATTTGAGGTAAAATTATGAAGATAGCTTGCGGTAAGGAAGACATTTTTGAAGCATTAAGATCTGTTCAGAACGCTCTAACCAGCACTACCCTTCCCATTCTTTCCCATATCTTAATGTCAGCTAAGAAAGAATTAGTTGAATTAACAGCTACTAATCTGGAAACTACTATCCGTTCCAATTTTACATGTGAAACAGAAGAGGAAGGGCAAATTTGCCTGCCCGGTGAGAAGATATTTTCTATTGTTCGGGAACTTCTGCAGGGTGAGATTTATTTAGAAACTGAGGAAAACAGGCTAACTTTAAAGTGCAAAGAGGCTAAGTTTAACCTTCTTGGCCTTAGCAGCACCGAATTCCCCGAATTCCCTTCCATAGGAAAGGAGAGTTTCTCACTTCCCCAAATTACTCTTAAAGATATGTTTCAAAAAACTATCTTTGCCGCCTCTACAGACGAAACCAGGCAAAATCTAAATGGTATTTATTTAGAAGGAGAGGGAGAGGAGCTTAAGCTAATAGCTACAGATGGCCGAAGACTGGCCTTCATCAAAATTCCCTACTCTATTAAATCTTCCCTAAAAGCTCTAATCCCTTTACAAGCTGTGCAACAGCTTTTGCCAATACTGGGAAGAGAAGGAGAAGTTAAAATTGGATTAGGAGAAAATCAAATTTTCTTTCAGACTCCTCAGACTCTTTTAATTTCTCAGCTAATCGACGCAAAGTTTCCTGACTACGAGAGAGTCTTCCCTGAGGGATACAATATAAATATTCTGGTAGAAAGAAAAGAATTGTTAGGGGCGATAAGGAGAGTTTCTCTGTTAAGTGAAGAGAAATCCCATCTCCTTAAATTCAATTTAAAGGGAGAGAGGCTTCATATTAGCGCTGTTTCTGCTGAGGTAGGCAGTGCCTATGAAGAAATCCCGGTTAAAGTAGAGAGAAGAGGGGAAATAGAAATTGGTTTCAATTCTGCTTACCTTATTGATCTTCTTAAAGTTATAGGGACAAATTTAGTTCGAGTGCGGTTAATTGATTGGGAGAATCCAGGAGTGCTGTATCCAGAAACAGGGGAGGATTATGCATATGTGGTAATGCCCATAAAGATAAGAGAGGAGGAAGTATCATAAAAAATTGAGTTTAATTTTCGCATCGGAATTCGAAATTTTCTTACCTTTATCTGAAACTTTTCCATGTCTATTTAAAAGCATCGGAATTTCAATAATTCCTTAGAAAAGAGAAAAAAATAAAAAATTTAATGGTTTTTCTGAAAGATTTTTGAATTTCCTATGAGCCATGAGCTATCAGCTATCTTGTATTATTCCTTCCAAAATCAAAAGAGAAAACAATGAAAAGAGATAACTTTCCTTCTTGTATAGATGAAGTGCTGGAAAGAGTTTTTACCCGATTTGGGATAAATAAGAAATTAAGAGAACTTAAGGCTTTAAGGGATTGGAAAGAAGCGGTTGGTGAAAAAATTGAGAAACACACCTATCCTTTGCGAGTGAGGAATGGGAATTTATTTGTAGTAGTTGACAATTCCGGATGGCTGACCCAGATTACCTATTTTAAAAAAAAGATAATCTCGGAACTCAATCAGAAGCAAGGAAAAGAAGTAATTAAGGATATATACTTAAGATTAGGCAAAGTAAAACATAGAAATATCCGGGGGCCAGCAAAAAACTGGAGAATAAGAAGAATGAAACTGGAGGAGTGGGAATTGAGGGAGATAGAAAATAAATTAAATAAAATAGAAGATGGGGCTCTGCATCAAATTCTAAATAGAATCTTGGTTAAGGATAAAAAGCTAAAGAAGATTCTTTTAAAGAAAAAATAAATTTGACAAATTGGGCTTTTATACTAAAATAAATAGTTGGAGGAAAAGATAGATTGGACTATCAAAGGCTTCGAGAGAAGATGGTAAAAAAACAGCTTATCTCTCGAGGAATTAAGGATAAGAGGGTACTGTCAGCTTTTCTTCAAGTACCTCGAGAGAGATTTATTCCTGAAGAGTTTCGAGAAGATGCTTACGGAGATTTTCCTCTTTCCATAGGAGAAGGTCAGACTATCTCTCAACCTTACATGGTTGCCTTAATGACACAATGCCTAAAACTAAAAGGGGAAGAAAAAGTTTTAGAGATAGGCACGGGGTCAGGCTACCAAACAGCTATTTTAGCACTGTTGAGCAAGGAAGTTTACAGTGTGGAAAGAATAAAGATTTTTGCTCAAAGAGCACAGGGACTTCTAAGAGAACAAAACTATAATAATGTCAAGATTTTTGTTGGTAATGGAACCCTGGGATGGGAGGAGTTTTCTCCTTATGATAGAATAATAGTAACGGCTGGAGCTAAAGATATTCCAATTTCTTTAATCCATCAACTAAAAAAAAATGGGATAATGGTTATTCCAGTGGGAAATGCTTATTCTCAGGAGTTAAAAGTAATCGAGAAGAAAAAAGAGGAAATAATCACCCAAACAGTGGAAAGATGTATTTTTGTTCCCTTAATAGGAAAATATGGATGGGGAGAAGAGATTGATTGAATGGTTTCGTTCTCAGGAATTTTTAACTTTCTTTATAAGTATGCTCCCTATAGCTGAGCTACGTGGTGGTCTTCCTTTTGCCATATCTCAAGGAATTTCACCAGGTAAGGCTTACCTGACAAGTGTAGCAGGAAATATACTCCCGGTAATTCCTCTTTTGCTTGGTCTTAAGGTCTTATCAAGAGCAGCTAAGAGATATAAAATAGGTCTAAGAGTATTTAATTGGTTAACAGATAGAATGGAGAAAAAGAAAAGGATAGTAAAAAAGTACAGTATAGCTGGAATTATACTATTAGTAGCTATACCTTTGCCTTTTACTGGAGCATGGACGGGAAGCATAGTTAGTTCTCTATTATCTGTTCCTATTAAATATGCTTTTCCAGCCATTCTCACCGGGATATGTATAGCAGGAGTCATTGTTCTTCTGGGAAGCCTGGGAATACTGGGAGCTTTAAAGATATTTACCGGGATGTAGCGCAGTCTGGTAAGCGCGCCTGCTTCGGGGGTAGGAGGTCGTGGGTTCAAATCCCACCATCCCGATTAAAATTTTATGTGGGATTTGAAGCCGAGCCGAACGCATCCAGTGGATGAAAAGTGAGCAAAGCGAACGGCAGTGAGGCCGGCAGGTTTCGGGGGAGGAGCGAAGCGACGGAGGAGAAAAAATCCCACCATCCCGATTAAAATTTTATGTGGGATTTGAAGCCGAGCCGAACGCATCCAGTGGATGAGGAGTGAGCGAAATCCCAAGGGAAAATAAACTGACTTCTGGGAAAAGTAATGAAGGTAAAATAAGAATCGCCATGAACATGGGTCAAAAGATTTTACCAGTAATTTTTATTTTGATAATTTGCTTAAGTATAACTCTTGCTTATTCTTCGCTGTTTGCTGAAACTATTTCCTATTTTCGGTATCATATTGTAAAAAGAGGGGAAACCCTTTACGAAATTAGCGAACGTTATGAAATAAGCGAATATTATGAAGTCCCCTGGAGAGAAATTAAGGAGAGAAACAATCTTTCAGGGGATGAAATTTACCCAGGACAAAAACTTATAATCCCTGTAAAAGTACAGGGAGTATATCATACGGTTAAAAAATACGAGAATCTCTATCGTATCTCTAAGGCTTACAGGGTTTCGCAAGAAGAAATCTGCCGTCTTAACCATATATCTGACCCAACCCAGATCAAAATAGATCAGAGGCTTTTCATTCCTGGCGCCAAAGAAGTTAGAGAAATAGATGTATCAGACCTAAAAAAAGAAAGGGGGAAAGATTTTCCTGAGGAAACTATACCTGCTTCAGAACAAATGGTAACCTTGCCCGAAAGTATAAACACTGCACAAAACTCTAAAGAAGAGGAGGCTTTTGTAGAGAAGATGGCCCCCTCCCTTATCTGGCCTTTAAAAGGAGAGATAATCAGGTATTTTGGGGAAGGGAATTCAGGAATTGATATTTCTGCTCCTGAAGAAAGTATCATTGTTGCTCCTGCTGATGGTAAAGTCTATCATAGTGGTTGGAGTAAGTCCCTGGGATGGACTTTAATCATTGAACATAGTCAACTCGGAATCTGGACCGTTTACACACATAATTCACTTAACTTAGTAGAATTTGGTGATGTGGTAGATAGAGGAGATCTTATTGCTAAAATAGGCAGCACGGGATGGGTAGAGTGCACAGTTCTTCATTTTGAAGTGCGAAGAAATGATGGAAAATCAGTAAACCCTCTGGATTATCTTCCCTGAAAAGAGAAAATCTACTTTGATAGAAAAAGAAGTTGAGATATTCAATGAAATTGGACTACATGTGAGACCTGCTTCCATGCTGGTAGAAGCTGCCTCTAAGTTTGAATCGGAAATCTGGATAGAGAAAGATGGACAGGAGGCCAATGGAAAAAGTATAATGTCTCTTTTGTTATTATCAGCAGAAAAGGGAAGTAAAATTAAAATTAAAGCCGAGGGTCCTGATGCTAAAGAAGCAGTGGCAACATTAGCAGAAATAATTGAGAAAAAATTTGGAGAAAAGTAAGCAATATGTTAGATATAAAATGGATTAGAGGAAACTTAGCTATAATGAGGGAAAATTTAAAAAAGAGAGGGATGCAGGCTGATCTGGACGCTCTTCTTGCTTTAGATGAGCAGAGGAGAAAATGTATTAAAAAAGGCGATGAGCTAAAACATTCAAAAAATTTATATTCAAATAAGATAAGCCAGCTAAAAGATAGGTCAAAAGACTCTCAAAATATAATTAAAGAAACACAAAAGCTCTCATCTCGGATAAAGGAATTGGAGAAAAAGAGAAGGAACTTTGAGGGAAAAATCACTGATTTTCTTCTTAATCTACCCAATCGGCTTCACCCCGATGTTCCTGGAGGAAATAACAATATAGAGGAGAGAAGATGGGGTGAGTTACCCAAATTTGATTTTTCTCTCCTGGATCATCAACAAATTGGGGAAAATTTAAACATTCTTGATTTTAAGAGAGCTGCTAAAATTACTGGAAGAGGTTTTGTAGTTTACAAAGGTCTGGGAGCACGTTTAGAGAGAGCTCTTATTAACTTTATGCTGGATTTGCATATTTCTAAAGGTTACCAGGAAATTCTTCCCCCTTTTATGACTAACTCAGCAGCTACCACAGGAACAGGACAGTTGCCAAAATTTAGAGAAGACCTTTACAAATGCGAAAGAGACGATTACTATCTGGTTCCCACAGCCGAAGTTCCCGTGACCAATTTACATAGAGAAGAAATACTTAAGGAGGAGGACCTTCCTATTTCTTATGTTGCCTATACTCCTTGCTTTCGCAGAGAAGCAGGAGCCTATGGTAAAAAGATCAAAGGGATAATCAGGCAACATCAGTTCAATAAGGTAGAACTGGTGAAATTTACTACTCCTCAAACCTCTTATGAAGAGCTGGAAAAACTTCTTTTAGATGCTGAGGAAGTATTGAAAAAACTGGAGCTTTCCTATCGGGTAGTAAGATTGTGCGGGAAAGAACTTGGTTTCTCCGCTGCTCTTGGCTACGACATTGAGGTCTGGATTCCCAGTCAGAAGAAATTCTTAGAGATATCCACCTGCTCTAACTTTGAGGACTATCAATCCCGTAGAGCTTCCATAAGATACAGGGATAAGGAAAAGGGATTGATTCATTACATGCATACCTTAAATGGCTCTGGTTTAGCTATAGGAAGAACTGTAGTAGCTATTTTAGAGAACTTCCAGGATGAGAAGGAAAGAGTGCGCATTCCCGATGTTTTGCACCCTTATATGAATGGTGTAAAGGAAATAAAAAAGGAGGGGTGTCCGAATAGGCAAGGAGCCGGTCTTGAAAATCGGTGAAAGGCGAAAGCCTGTCTGGGTTCGAGTCCCAGTCCCTCCGCCAATCAGCCAAAATTAGAATTAGAAAATTAAATATGGATGTTTTATGAAAAGAGAAGGGAGCAAGCATACTTTGGTTCAAAAT
The DNA here is from genome assembly GCA_030607715.1 of Candidatus Aerophobota bacterium. Next base: position 98 of record JAUWJM010000030.1, on the reverse strand, counting down.
ATTAATAACGGAATTAGAGAGACGGTCCCAAGACATATTGAGATAGATAACACTCTTGTAAAGAAAATATGTAGAAGATTGAAAATTCCTGATCCATT